>WAHY01000010.1:17270-26967 GCA_009873635.1 Nitrospinota bacterium | reverse complement strand
CGAGAAGTCAGCGATGATCAATCTTTGGAACTTGCAATCATTGAAAATATACATCGCCAGGACCTTAACCCCATAGAAGAAGCAGAAGCCTATGCCCGTCTTGCTGAAGAGTTTGCCTTGACTCAGGAAATGATTGCAAACAAGGTTGGAAAAAGTCGCACGGCGGTTGCCAATACCATGCGGCTCCTTAAACTGTCTCGCCAGATAAAAGAAGATTTGATTTCAGGAAAACTTTCCATGGGGCATGCCAGGGCTCTTTTGGGACTGGAAAACCCCGGTCAAATACAGACACTCTGCAAAGAAATTTATAAGCAGGATCTGACAGTCCGGCAAACGGAAAACAGGGTGGGCGCCCTAAAGCAACCGATGCCGAAAAAGAAAACACCTGCTACTTCCAAAAAAAATATTTTCATCAAAGACCTTGAAAAGGAAATGGAGCGCAAACTGGGAACCAAAGTTGAGATCAACCCAAAAAAAACGGGCGGCAAAATAGTGGTGACTTATTATTCAGATGATGATTTGGAACGTATACAGAATTTGATCGGATAACAATTAAACAATAAAGGCTAATTTCCATGTGGAAAGGAAACAGCATGAAAAAAGATGACACTCAAATTAAAGCCTATATGGGCGAAGATACGGTTTTCAATGGGGCTTTGTCTTTTGATGGCACTGTGCGAATTGATGGAAAGTTCGAAGGTCAGGTTGAAACTGAAGACACCCTGATTGTCGGAGAAACAGGGCATCTGGTCGCCGAAATTTCTGCTGGAACAATTATTTGTATGGGACGTGTCGAGGGAACCCTGATCGCTTCGAAAAAGGTTGAGATCCATTCAAATAGCCGGGTTGTTGGGAATGTAAAATCACCTGCTCTTTATATTGAGTTGGGTGGTGTGCTGGATGGAAGCTGCGATATGACAGGAAAAGATACGAAAATTATTCCATTAGTAAAAAATGAAGAAACAGAAAAGAAAGCTGCTGCTCAGACTAAAAAAGGGTGATTAAAACTCCAGGAAAATTTTTTTGGCAGAAGTTGAGTTTTTCAAAGCTGAAGATTAAACTAAGCTCTCAAAATGGCTGTTGTGCAAACGGGGTCAAAGGAAACAGGTAACCTATTTGTAGTGAGCACCCCAATTGGCAACTTGGGTGATGTGACCCATCGTGCAATAGAAACCCTCGATAAAGTTTCCCTGATTGCTGCTGAAGATACACGGCGTACAAAGATTTTATTGAGCAGGTATAAAATCTTAACGCCTCTTTCCAGTTACAACAGCTTTAATAAAATTAAAAAAGGTAAGGAGTTCATAGAAAAACTGAAAAAAGGCAGTGATCTTGCCCTGGTTTCTGATGCGGGGACACCTGGAATCTCTGATCCCCATTACTATCTGGTGAACACCGCGATTGAAGAGGGAATCTCCATATACTCTATTCCTGGTCCTTCAGCTCTTTTGGCGGCGTTAACGGTTTCCGGTTTGCCCATGGACCGGTTTGTTTTTGAGGGGTTCCTCCCGAGAAAGAAAGGGCGTACCACATTGCTTGAAACACTTGCGGATGAGAAGCGTACAGTGGTTCTATTTGAATCGCCCAACCGCATTCAAAAAACGCTTCAGGACCTTTTCCATTTTTTTGGAGATCGCAAGGTGGTTATCTCGCGAGAGTTGACAAAAATGTACGAGGAAGTTATTCGCGGAAGCCTTGAAGAACTTTCGACGGCTACACGAACCTGGAAAGGTGAGATCACGCTGGTTATTGCTGGAGCAGACAAAAAAAAGAGGAAAAGTTAAATGCCGGTTATTTCAATCATAGGCCCCAAAGGGGGGATCGGGAAAACAACCCTGTCTATCAATACAGCCGCGGCACTAACGCGTTCACTTGGTAAATCGCTGACGCATGATAGTGTTTGCCTGTTTGACCTTGACTTAAGGCTTCCTACTATTTCAAGCATCCTGGAAAGTCACCCTCAGAAAACTTTCTATGACTTGTTCGAAACCCTGGCCAACAAAACTTACCAGATCGATTTTCTGCAATCGATATACCGGATCCTTACCATTTTTCAGGCCTATCTGGATAAAGAAGTTAAAAGAGATAACCCGCAACTTGAAAAGGGATTGGCTTTATACAAAACTTTGAATATAGAATTATTCCATTTTTCAGAGTTTCCTTTTGGCAATGAATTACACGAGCTGTTTCTTGAACGGGGTCAAATTTATACGACCGGGAAAATCAGGGCGCTCAGGCCCATCCTGAAAAAAATTGATATGGTAAAGTTTAAGCAGATCCTTAAAAGCCATGAGGCCAACTCCCGACCCACAGCCAATGAATACATCAATTATATTGAAGAGTTCAAGTTTTCATTGCTGGGTGGCGAGGTTCCTATTCTAGGAAAAAGAAGCCATCGAAAACGTATTAACGAACCCGCTTTTCTCCTTCTTTTCCTTGAATTTGTCAATGACCTGATAGAACGGTTCAACTACGTGATACTCGATACTCCGGCCGGTGGCGTGAACCATCTTTCCTCTTTGATGAATTCTATAGATCAGGTCCTGTTTGTTTTTGATATGAGCAACAATATAGCTGTCAATGGCAGTATTGATGCCCTGCATTCTTTCATCGATTATTATGAAGATTTTTATAATGATTTTAAGAATGGAAGGTTAACGGGTCTCGACAAAGCTTATGTCAACAGAATGATTGCCTCAAAAGGGGAGGCGGCGGTGACAGAAACCCTATCCAACAAAAAATTTGGTATTATCTTCAACCGTTGTCAAAAGTCCAGTGAAATAGCCAGCTGCCTGGATCAGTTGCGGGAATACCTTGATACCCTGGATCGGTTTGAAGAATACAAGGATAGAATCCATATGGTTGGAATGGTTCCTCATCACAAAATCATTAATATAACTAATAATCGTGGAACCTTGTTTTATGATAAAGACAGTGCGCTTTCCAACTGTATCAACCTGGTTGCACAAAATATTATTAATGGAAACAAATTCAGTCCTACCCTTTCTAACAGCAACGATGAAATTCTTCAGTTTTTGCAAAAAAATGGAAAGGGAAGTTGGATAGGACGTTTTAATAAAATTGCCAGCAGTCTCGGATAAAACTCCCATGCAGAAGCAAACCCTCAATGTTCTTACACCCGTTGAGTTTGAATATCTGGAAACGCGGAAGTGGAATGGCGTTTATAACCAGGAAACCAGGGAAAAGCTATATAACATTATTAAAAAGTTAAAAAGAGATATAAAAACCTGCTCCAAAGCGGAAAAAAAATTACACCGCGAATTCCAAAACGCCAATTTTGGAATTCTGTTGGAAAAAGATACTGAAACAAGAGATGAAATCACCCACTCCGGTAAAGTACAGATAGCGGGAAAATTTGAAGGGAAGATTAGTGCCCAGGCCGTTCTCATAGGTAAAACGGCTTCCGTCGCGGCTGATATTGCAGCGGAAGTGGTGATGTGCAAGGGGGAGGTTATTGGTGATATACGGGCTACGCATAAAATAAAAATTACCAGGGAAGCCAAAGTCAAAGGTGATATTCACTCTCCCAGCTTCATCATAGAAAAAGGCGCAGCTTTTGATGGTCGTTGTTCCATGCCAAACATCAAACAACCGGAGCCTCGTACCCTGTCCGTCGAAATAGTAAGAAAAACAGGCTGAATCTGTCCCACCCCTAATTTATCCTGTTGAAAATTAAAGAGTTCCCGGATAAAATATCTATGTTGCATCCTCCTGAGTTTAAAAAATTCTGGTTTTAAGGTGTCTCTAATTACGCGTTATATTAGAATTCCCTTAAATTTTTGCGGTCTGGGTTTATGGATTCTGAAAACAAGCTTACAGTATTATCAATTACCGAATACAACTTGATCGGCAATAAAGACCCCAATGGAAGTTATGATCGCAAGACCCGCGAGAACCTCTATTGGATAATAGAAAAACTACGATCAAATATCCATACACTTTCCAAACTGGAGCGCCGCTTATTGGAAAAGTTTGCCAATGCCACCTTTGGTGCTCTCGAAGAAAAAGATAAAAAAGTTAAATTTGAAGTAGCCAGGTATCGTTTGTCTAACAAAGTCAAGCAGACCCTGAAACTGGTAGCCGCTTCCATAGGAATAATAATTATCAGTGGTGTTTTGACTTATCAATATGTTCTTGGTGCGCAAACAAGACAAAAAGTAGATGTGGCCTGGTATCAGGGATTGAACAAGGTTGGCCTGGTCTCCAAAGAGGAAATGGATCAGATAAGGCAGGATCTCACTTTGGCTTCTGTTGAGCTGGAAGAGACACGACAGTTTAATGCTGAACTCAGCATGCAGATTGAGCAGATGATTTTAAATAATAAAGTCACTGAAAACCTTAAATATATTCTCAAACAGGTTTATAACAATGAAGAAGCCAGTTATGTGAGATCCGGACAAATAATGACTTTGAAGTACAACAAAAAAGATGTTGCTTCATTCAATTATAAAAATCCGCAACTCTGGTATCTTTTGGGTATTGTCGAAAGTGGTGTCTTGAGAGTTTATTACAACGATGAGGAAATACTGGAAATAGAAAGTATTTTTGGACGGGCAGGGGAAGAAACGCCGATCGGTGAATATGAAATTAAAAATAAGGCCTATAAACCCACCTGGTACAAAAAAGAAATGATTAACGGAAAAACACGTGTGCGGGCGATACCTTTTGGCCATGAAGACCATGAAATTGGGCATTGGTGGATGGGAATGAAACGATTGGGAAAACCGGTTCCTGGAAGTTATGGAATACATGGTGTCAACGCGGCCAAGGTGAATGAGTTTTTCAAGAAAAACTTTGACTGGCGAAACGGCAGTGCCGGTTGCCCCAATATTCAGGAATGGTACCTGCATTTCCTGGCTAAAATGGTTCCATTGGGAACCCGTGTAAATATCGTGCAAAAAGATAAGTGGGTAAAAAAACGGGATTTCATTCCCCCTTCCTCAGCTTGATAGCAGAATTACCCCACGCCTTTTGAGAGAAAATTAAATTATGAAAAAACTTTGGGGTGGCCGGTTTAAACAATCGACCGATGCGTTGATGGAATCGTTCTCGGCTTCCATTTCTTTTGATAAGCGGCTTTATGCCTGCGACATTGAAGGTAGTATCGCGCATTGTAAAATGCTGGCCCGCTGTAAAATTATATCTTCGACTGAATCCCAGAAAATACAGAAAGGGTTGAAACGGATTTTGCGGGAGTGTGATGAAGGCCGTTTTGAATTCAGCGACAAACTTGAAGATATTCACATGAATATTGAAAGTCGTCTGCGCGAAATCATTGGTCCCACTGCCGGCAAACTGCATACTGCCCGGAGCCGGAACGACCAGGTATGTCTTGACCTCCGCCTGTATTTGCGAAAAGAAGTGGATGAGACGGTAAAAGAAATCGACCGCTTGTGTAAAACCCTGCTCTCACTCGCCAATAAAAATATCGACAAGGTGATTCCGGGATACACCCATTTGCAAAGGGCGCAACCTGTTTTGCTTTCTCATCATCTCCTGGCCTATGTGGAAATGTTGTTGCGGGACAAAGACCGGTTTCTCGATGCGCGAAAAAGAATCAACATCATGCCCCTGGGGTCAGCGGCATTGGCCGGAACCAATTTTCCCATCGACCGGAAATACACCGCCAAACTTTTAAATTTTCCTGAAATTTCGCATAACAGCATGGATGCCGTGGCAGACAGGGATTTCGCCGCTGAGTATTGCAGTGCTTCAGCATTATTGATGATGCACCTCAGCCGGTTTTGTGAAGAACTCGTTATCTGGAACTCCAGTGAGTTTGGGTTTGTAGAACTGTCAGATGCTTTCACGACCGGGAGCAGTATCATGCCCCAAAAGAAGAACCCCGATGCCGCGGAACTGATTCGGGGAAAATCCGGACGTGTGTTTGGCAACCTGGTTTCCCTGCTTACCTTGATGAAAGGTTTGCCTCTGGCCTACAATAAAGATTTGCAGGAAGACAAAGAACCCTTGTTCGATTCGGTAGATACAACAAAAGTCTGCCTGAAAATTTTTACGGATATGATGAAGTCGGCGAAATTCACTTTGCCTTCAGGTAGGGAACTGGAGGACAGCGGGTTTTTAACCGCAACCGATATGGCCGACTATCTAGTTCTGAAAGGTGTACCCTTTCGAGAGGCGCACGAGATCACCGGCAAAACCGTTGCCTATTGTTTGGATGAGAAAAAAACCTTAAGCAACCTTTCACTGGGTGAACTGCGTAAAATCTCCCGTCGTTTTGAAGAAGATGTTTCAGAGCATATTGCCCTGAAAAACTCTGTAGACCGGAAAAATGTTTATGGAGGTACAGCAAAAAAACAGGTGAAGGCGCAGATTGCCCGATTGACAAAAAAACTAAAATAAAGTCTGACTATGAAACGCGTTATATTCCTGATCATGATCCTGGCGCTTCTCGGCAATACCGCCGGTTGCGGCAAGAAAGCCCCTCCTGTTCCTCCTCCGGGAACATCAATGATTTTGTAAGTTGTCCCCGGCATGCTTGATACGAAGTGTGCCGGCGTTCCGATAACCCCATAACATATTGATTTTATTGATTTTATTTTCGCAGATTTGTTGGGATTGTGTTATAGTGTTTCCTGTTCAATTTCTAATTTGACAGGAAACTTCCATGAATAAAGACCAGGTCGCTATATATCTCAATGAGCATCCCGAATTTTTTAACGAATACCCTGAGTTGTTGAAAAAAATTAAAGAGATAAAAGAAGAAGATTTGCCCATCGAACCGATGAGCACATTGAGTCTGGCTGACAGGATCATTAAACGCGTACACGATGATAAAGAACACCTTAAAAGCAAGCTGGAGTGGTTGTTCGAAATTTCCCGCGCGAATGAAAAAATTCAGGACCACCTGTTCGAAATAGAAAGACTGGTATTGACCAGCACCAATCTGGACCAGATGGTTCATCAACTGCAAAAAGAAATTCCCAACCGTTTCGGCATACCCAGCATTAAAGTCTGTCTTATAAAAGGGGCGGACCCTTGTGTGGAAAGCAGGTTGCGGCAACGTTACAACGGCACACTTGATGAAACTGTGAAATTCATTACCCAGGAAACAGTCGACAGATGGTTTGAACAAGGAATCAAACCCGTTCTTCGAAGTGAAATTGAAGAATCCGAAATGTTTGGCAATAATAATGAAACTGTAAAATCAGAAGCGATTATTCCAATTGTCGCTCAGGACTCAATGGTGGGTGCCATTGCGTTTGGCAGTCCTAACCCTTTTCATTTTCATGACGGGCTCGGCAGCGACTTTCTGGAACGCATGGCCGACAAAGTCGCCATCTCTATCAACAACATCCTTCTTATAGACCAGCTCAAAGACCAGCTGGTGGTCAACCCGGTCTAGGGTTCCCCGCCGGTTAAACAGCTTCGACATCTTTAAAGAATGGCAGCGTGCTAAAAGAATGAAAGTCTGCCGGAGAAATCATTCGAAGGGTGTTGACTATTTTCCCATTCTCCCCGATACTAGGGTTCACCACCGTCATAGATAAAAAAAGTTTTTACAAATAATTAGCGAAATTTCAATGGTAAATAAATTCCCGCGTGCAAACCGGGAATTTTTCTATTAAGGTCTCTATATAAATGTTACGAGAAGCTAAATTAGAGGATGCGCAGGCGATCCAGAACCTGATCTGTTTCTATTCTGAAGACGGCAAAATGCTGTTCCGCACGTTGGAAGAAATAGAAGAAAGAGTCGCTGATTTTCTGGTTTTTGAAATGAACGGTGAGGTCGTTGGCATCTGCAGCCTGAAGTTTGGATGGGACAGGCTGGTGGAAATTCGATCGCTTGGTGTTGACCCACGTTATCACAGGCAGGGAATTGCCACTCAAATGATTCAAGACAGTGTTGAACGGGCGTTGTTGAGAGAGGATTGCGACACGATTTTTGTTCTCACTTACGCGGTGTCTTTGTTCACAAAGTTCGGATTTGAAATTGTGGATAAGATCCAGCTTCCGCAAAAGGTTTGGAACGATTGCCAGGCTTGCCTGCATAAAGATAATTGTGATGAAACGGCGATGAGCCTTTCGTTAGCACCGTTAAAGAAAACGGCGGCCTTGAAAGATTCTGGAGAAGTCCTATATTCATAGGATAAGGAGGATACAATTATGCTAGGTCCAATATTCAATGCATTTACAGGATTGAGCAACGCCTCGAAAAGACTGCAGAACAGTGCCAACAATGTTGCCAATGTTAATACCGCTGGATTCAAGAAAAGCGATGTCAATAGTGTTGAAACCAAATCGGGCGGCACCCGGGTTAATGATATTTCCAAAGTAAACACTCAGGGTTCTTTGATACCGACGGGTAATCCTCTTGACCTTGCCATTGATGGCAATGGCTTTTTCCAAGTGGCGAATCCAAACGGAGGAGTCAGCTTTACCCGTTCGGGAAGTTTCAAGCAAGACGCGGGAGGAAACATTGTCGATGCCAGTGGTAATGCCCTTGTTCCGGCAATCAACATTCCGGGAAACAATACCGGAATCAGTGTTGATTCCAGCGGGCAGGTTTCTGCCCGGGTGGATGGACAATCTCAAGTTGCCGGTCAGATTACGCTTGCCAGCTTTCAGAATCCTTCAGGGTTATCTGCGGCAGGTGGTAATTTATTTGACCAGTCAGCCTCTTCGGGTGCTCCGCAGGTTGGGAATCCCGGTGGTGGGGCACTGGGCACAGTCCGTTCCGGATTTCTTGAAGGCTCCAATGTTGATATTACCGAAGAGATTGTCGATCAGATTGCATCCAAGGCGGCTTTCAAAGCCAATGTGAATGTGATCAAAACAAATGATGAAATGTTGGGCACCATTCTTGATATAAAAAGCTAACCGGCCAGAGACCGGTGGTCATTGGCAATAGCGTTTATAGACAATCAGAAAATAATTACGGCTTAAGGAGTTGTTGCCCAAATATTATTCCAGGCAAGAAAAAATGTTATAACCCGTCATTGCGAGAAGCTGAAAGCGACGAAGCAATCCAGACGGGTTTTTTATTTCTCAGTTGTGTATGACTCAAGACCACGAAAACTATTTAGTCACGGTTGAACGGTTTTTTCTCGCTTTGAAAGACTCGGGCCTGGCACTTTCCGCCACGGATTATGATCTTATTCAACAATGGGAAAGCCGGGGTATTCCGGTTAATGTAGTTTGTCGCGGAATAGAGAACGGGGTTGCTGAATATGACAAGCAAAATGCACGGCAATCTTCCAGAATGAATTTGAATTATCTAAAAGTCTTTGTTGAAGAAGAAATGGAACGATCCCTGTCATGAAAACAAAACCTACCAACGCGATCAATTGCAGTACCTGCCGGGATCACCAGTATGTATTGTCCAACCTGAAAGGCAAAGTTCAAGCTAAACCTTGCAAGTGCTTTGCATGCGAAAAATGCCAGGGTACGGGAAGAATTTTGCAAGAAGATGAAGACGGCATCTCCCGAATCCGTGAATGTGAATGTTCAGACTTTTCCAAAAGACTTAAACTGTTTAACCAGGCTGGAATTCCCGGCAAGTTTGTGCATGAGGGGTTGGATAATTATGAAGTTAATCCGCCCAGGCATAGATCTTTGAAAGATGCTTTAACGCGATCCAGAACGTTCATCAAAGAATTCATCCAGATGAAAGGTCAATATAGTCAGGGCCTGATTTATATGGGTGAACCCGGTC
>WAHY01000010.1:6029-17171 GCA_009873635.1 Nitrospinota bacterium | reverse complement strand
TGAAGTTAATCCGCCCAGGCATAGATCTTTGAAAGATGCTTTAACGCGATCCAGAACGTTCATCAAAGAATTCATCCAGATGAAAGGTCAATATAGTCAGGGCCTGATTTATATGGGTGAACCCGGTCTGGGCAAAACCCATCTTGCGGTTTCTATTATTAAAGAGCTGATTTTAAAACATGGTGTCGAGTGCAAATTCGTTGATTTTTTTGAACTGCTCCGTGATATACGACATGGTTATGGAGAAGATATTTCTGAAGGTGAATTCATCAACCCGTATGTTGGTGTGAAAGTACTGGTGATTGATGAGTTGGCAAAAGGCAGAAATACCGATTGGGAACTGACCATTCTTGATCATTTTATCTCCAGCCGTTACAACGATGATGACAAGGTGACTTTGGTCACCACCAATTTCAAAGACAAGCTGGATAATGGAATAGGGGATAACAAGAAGTCCGGACTTTCTAATGCCAGCACTCGCTACACTCTGGAAGAGAAAATCGGCCCACGAATATTTTCTCGATTGATGGAAATGTGCAAGAAAGTCCACCTGCAAGGCAAAGACTTCCGCCAGGTTTAAAAATTTTTTCCTTTTCAAATTGATAACTTACAACCCTCCCTGTTGATCATTTTCCATTAACGACTTATACTTTTTTTAAGAAGTTGGGGAGAGTCCGATGTCAAAAAAAGCTGTTGCTCAACAAAAAAAACAACTGCCCACTGAAACCAGGGTCGCTGTGTCGTCTGCCAGGCCGACGCGTGCGGAGTTGGCAAAAATCCATATTGCGAAGCGCGATTTAAAGTTGACCGATCAGTTGTATCGCGGGGTTTTAAATGTGCTGTTTGGAGAAACCTCTGCCAAGGATCTCTCTCACAAACAAATCGATGAACTGCTCACACACTTTAAGAGCCTGGGTTGGGAAAGCGATTATTCTGCAGATACAAAAAAAGAAACAGGTAGTAAAAATAAAATATCAGATAAACCAGTTAGTCAGGTTTCACCAAGTCGAGGACCCGCAACGATGGCTCAACTGGGTTTGATCATGTATTTATGGAAACACGGACCCGGCATAAGAAACAAATCCACAGAGGCATTGGACTATTTTTTAAACCACCATTTTCATGTATCCGAGTTGAAAGAAGTAAAGGCACGCCAGGTGCCGGGCATTCTGGGTGCGATTCGTAAAATGGCGCGTTTGTAGTAAAAGGGTGTTGCCCGTTGAGGGTCAGGACTTATGAATTCATTATCCTGGATTTGACGCTTTTCAACTCTTCTTTAGATTGTTCCCTGGTGATTAATCCTTCTCTTTCAAGAATCATGATTGCCAGTTCTACCTCGCTCAAAATGCTTTCCGAAACTTTAGTTGTTGGAACCGTGTCCGTAAGAATTTTTTGAACTTCTTCCAGCAATAAGGATCGATCAACAGGTTTGGGGATGAAGCCGGATGCTCCATCTTCAATACACTTGTCTTTGATGTCGGGCTTTATACTTCCTGAAACAACCAAAACAGGAATGGCTGGTTTCCATGCACGAAGGATATGTAGCAGGGCATCTCCACCCAGTCCCGGCATATTGATGTCTGAGGTGATTAAGTCGGGTTGAAATTTATGAGTTATTAAAATTGCTTCATGACTGCTGAGAGCCGTTTCAACATCATAATTTTTCTTCAAAATTCCTGACAAAAGTATAGTGGTCGATCTTTCATCATCGACGACTAGAATTTTCTTTTTCAAACTTATGTTTGAAATACCGCATTCAGGAAATATTGGGTTGGTCAGGATGAGTTATAGCATCATATAGTGTTTGACCCATTACCAGAAGAAAATAAAATCTCTTAATATTTCAATGGTAACCAAAGAAGATAGAAAGCCGGCAGGGTGGGTGGGGGTAATAAAAATTGGGGCACGTGGGAGGCATTCCTCCTGGAGTCGCCTCCCACGTATGAGATAATTTTAATTTATCCAACTCTACCTTGGTGGAGGATTAGGAGTTAGCCAGTAATCAAAATTATCCCAATAAAAACTGTTTTATGTTAATGGGTTCAGGTCAATCAGTTAAATAAAGATTTTCATCATCAAAATCTACATTTTTCTGTTTTTTTTGCTTGCGACCTTTCCTTTTTTGAGCGTTGTCGCTTAAAGCATTGTTAAAAAAAGACTTCCAGTAGTCATTGCTGAGTTTTTTACTGGAAAGAACCTTTTTGACCTTGCCCTTTTTATCAAATACTTTGACTTCGTGAAACATGGTAAACTCCAAACTTTAAGACGACCTGCTTGATCGTGACCCGGTTTGGAGGTAAAAATTGTTGCTGAAGCACCTCCGCCCGGTTGATAAATCAACATATTGGGTCGGTCTCAGCCCGTTGGGCCAAAAAATATATGAACTGGATTCTGTTGTATAAATGTAATTCACAGTTTAGGATGTCAAGCACCCAGTCCAAGGTTCATTTCTTTGGCCTGTATGCTCTTATCGGAGGAAGATTTTGAAACAATTAGCGGTATTTTGCATTTTTTTGATAATTTTATTGGTTCAGGGATGTGAGCAGAAGATGAAAGAACATCCTTTGCCTGAAACCTTGAAAAAACAACTGGCCCGAAAGGCTGACCCGACCATTCATGATAATGATATATCTGGTACTATTTCTTTGTCTCCCGACTTGAAAGTGAACCGTAGCCCTGCCGCGGGTTTATTCATTTTTGCCCGCCCTGAAGGGGTTGAAACTGGTCCACCCCTTGCGGTTAAACGTCATGGCGTTTTTGAATTTCCTTTCGATTTTGAAATTGGCCAATTGAATACCATGATTGAAGGGACTCAATTTGAAGGAACCATGACCCTGATGGCCAGACTCGATCAGGATGGAAACAGAAAATCCAGCCCGGGTGATGTTGAGGGAACAGTGAAAGTCACTGCCGGTCAAAAAGGTGTTCAATTGGTGCTGGATAACCCGATCCAGATAGAAGCCTACAATATAAAAGGAACGGTAGACGTGAGCGAGGCGCTTAAGAGCAAGATCCCTGAAAATGGGACCCTCTTCATTTTTGCCAGGTCAGAGGGTGTGAGGCGCGGTCCACCCCTGGCGGTTCAACGTATTCCCGATTTGAAACTTCCTTATGAATTTACCCTGGGTCCCCAGGACATCATGATGCCCGGAACGGCTTTCGAAGGTCCTATGGTGTTGGCGGCAAGAATAGATGTTGATGGAGATGCCCGTGCCGGCCCCGGTGACCTGGAGGGTTTTGTTGGAGCAAAACCCGGCGACCGCAATGTGAAATTGTTATTGAATCATTTGACGGGATCCTAAAAGAAAAAATTTACTTCTTTGCAAAATTTAACTAGCTTAAAAGATTAAGGAGACTCCGAAAGCCATAGATCTTTGATCTTCCCGCCCGAAAGGAATACTCTTCAAGGATATTACTTTCTTCAAACAGAGAAATTAATCGTGAAACAGTTAGTCGTGAAACGGTTGATGTTGAAATCTTCTCTAATTCGTTCTTTACCTGAGCATTGGTAAAAACTGGGGAGCTAAAAAGAAAATCTACGAAATGAAATAAATAGGGTGATTTAGTAGCTTCAAACTTTGATTTAATTTCGTCGTGGAGGTTGTAAATTTTATCAATGAGTTCTTGGGTTTCTTTAGCTTGTTCAGCTACGCAGCGAAGAAAAAACTTGGTCCACCCCTCATAAACCCGAAATATATAACTGCTGATATGTTAAATTAGATACTTGAAAAATAATAAGTTGTAAACTATGAAGTTAAATGCTTTGGGAAGGAATGTCCAAGGTCATTTTTAGCCGAGCTGAACAATTGTATTCCAGCTTAAGTTATTGCTCATTGGTCTCACGCCAGGTGGCTAGATTGGAGGGGGCCTGGTTAACTGGCATCATTTCTATTCGGTTGATGTTTACATGTTCTGGCTGCATTAAAACCCAGAGCACACTTTCGGCAACATCAGCTGGAGAAAGGGGTTTTAATCCTTCATAAACTTTTCCCGCTTTCTCCTCATCGCCTTTGAACCGCACCAGAGAAAATTCACTTTCGCCAACCATAGCTGGTGCGATATTGGTGACGCGTAGGGCGGTGCCCAATAAATCTGCTTTTAAATTTATTGTCAACTGCTCCACAAATGCTTTGGTCGCGCCATAGACATTGGAGCCGGGGTAGGCATAGGTGCCGGCAGTAGACCCTATATTCACAATATGCCCACGGTCCCTGTTAACCATTCCAGGCAACAGGAGGCGCGTTATATAGGACAAAGCCAGGCAATTTACATTAAGCATTGTTTCCCAATCCTGCCATTCGGTTTCCTGCGCTGCCTCAAGTCCCAAAGCCAACCCGGCACAATTAATGAGCACATCAATATTTTTGAATTCGGCAGGAAGACTACCCAGTTTTTCTTTTAATTTATTTTTATCAGTGATGTCACAGGCAATGTTATGGCTTGGAACCTGGAGCTGACTTTTTAATTGCTCCAGCTTGTCCTGTCTCCGTGCTACTAAAATTAATCGAACCTTGTGTTTTGCCAGAACTTCGGCAATTGCTTTTCCGATTCCTGATGATGCGCCAGTAACCATTGCGGTTTTATAGATCATTTACGTAGCTCCTTATTATTTCTTAGTGCTGTAACAACTAGTAGTCCTGTTCCTAGCAGGCAAAGCCAGCTGAAGATATCGCCATAAGCACTGTAGAAGGTGAGTCCTCTTTCGCCGGGGGTGATTTGAGTGATCCTGGCGGCATCGACAAAAAGTTCTGTTTCATCGCGCAGTGTGCCGTTAGCGGTGATCGTGCCTGAAATACCCGTATTGGCTGAACGAACGATGGGTACACGATTTTCAACGGCTCTCAATACCCCCATGCTCATATGCTGGTAGCTCGCTGCACTTTTGCCAAACCAGGCATCGTTGGTGATGTTGATTAAAAAGTTAGCGCCATTTTTAACCGCCTGTCTTATCAGATCAGGAAATATAATTTCATAACAGATGGAGACCCCGGCCTTATATTTCCCGACATTAAATATTGTTGCTTCTTTTCCTCGCCCGAAGTCGCCGATCATCTCCACAAGTTTTTCCACGAAGAACAAAAGTTTTCTGAAAGGCACAAACTCACCAAAAGGGACTAGATGAATTTTGTCATAACGGTTTTGTGTTGTACCCGTTTCGGTTACCAGGTAAGCGCTGTTATAGTGAATGATGTTTGTTCCTTCTTTGGTCCGGAAGGGACTGCCAAATAGAATGGGGGTTTGTATTTGCCAGGCAAGGTTTTTTACAAACTCGGTACCTTCCGCATGCTGGTTGTAGTAAAAAGGCATTGCTGTTTCAGGCCACACGATCAACTGGGGTTTTGACTGGGCGGCTTTGAGAGTCAGATCACGATATTTGCTCATAACCACCTTCTGGTATACCGGATTCCATTTCATGAACTGCTCAACATTACCCTGGATCAGTGCGACCTTTAAGCCAGGTGTTTGTGCCGTGCGGTTCATGGCAAATCCTCCGTAACCCAGCCAGAGAACCAGGACAAGAATTGTGATAGATAAAAACCTTGGCCCCATGTTGGTTTCTGAATCCCGCTCCCAGGATTTCCAGGACAGGTAAAACCCTATATTGACAAGCATGATAAGCCAGGAAACCCCATACACCCCGGTGATCTCTGCCATCTGGATAACAGGCAGTGTCTGGAACTGCGAGTAGCCTAAACCTAACCAGGAAAACCCATATTCTGAGTGAGTTGAACGGATGTATTCCAAAGCCGTCCAGAGAACCGGAGCGAAGAGGAATAACAATCCTCGGTTATCTTTGCAGACTCTCCTTATCAGATAGCAGAAAAGTGACGTATAAAATGATAGATAGGCGGCTAAAAGCCCCAAAACCATGAAACTTACGACCTGTGGAAGATTGCCGTAGTTGATAAGGGTATTATTGATCCATTTCAAGGCCCATGAATAAAAAATCATTCCAGTGATGAACCCCAATAAAGCCGCTCTTTGAGGGGTTTTAGACTCAATTGCAGAAAAAAGTGGGATAAAGGCGAACCATGCGAGAACTTCCAGGTTGAAACGTGGGAAGCTCTGAACCAAAAGAATTCCGCTAAAAGCGGACAGTATAATCAGTCGCGGTTCCTTAAGAATTAGGTTTTTCACCAATACTGGTCTATATTAGAAGGTGGAAATTAAAATTCGATATGGATACACAGGTTTAGTTAAATCAAAACTTTAAGTTCGCTTCAATAATCAGGTTTGTGTGTTCTTAAAATAATCATATTTAAATAATACAATCTGGCTTAAGAATCATAGCCGGAACCTTATATATTTTGGAAACAAAAAAACAATTTTTAGATAACCTCAAGAAGGTTTGCCTTTGTCGAAGCATCAAGGCGGGAACTATAATGGCTGCCATTAAAGGCGGAACCTTGACTTTTGAAGGTTTGAGAAAAGAATTAGGTGTGGGAACGGGCAATTGTAAAGCCAAGCGTTGCCGGTCCAAGATCGAAGAAAGAATCAAAGAGTATAAAGATAGTTTAAAAGAAGACGGCGAAACGGTTGAGCCTTAGGCTTCTAAGGAACCCCGACTTTGTTACTTTCCAGAAAGTTTTAAACGCAAGGATATGAATCAATCAGAAAGCTTGCCGACCGCTTCTTTTATTCTCTGAACTCCCGCCTCAATTAATTCCAAAGATGATGCGAAAGACATCCGGGCGTTTGCATCAGCACCAAATGCAATCCCAGGAACAATAGCCACCTTCTTTTCTGTTAAAAGGTATTCTGTGAAATCCAAAGAACCATTTAGTTCTTTCCCGTTAGGATCTTTTTTGCCATAAAGGCTTGAGAAATCCGGGAAGGAATAAAATGAACCATTGGGTTTATTACAAGTGACTCCGGGGATGGCCGCCAATTGATCCACCATGACATTCCTGCGTTTTTCAAATTCACGGACCATGGCAAGGACATCGTCATGTGGACCCGTCAGCGCTTCAATGCTTGCCGCTTGAGAAATGGAACAGGGTCCCGAGGTGCTTTGCCCTTGCAGCTTTTGAACTTTTTTAACAATTTCCGAATCGGCAGCAATGTATCCGATTCTCCAACCTGTCATGGCATAGCATTTTGAGACGCCATTGATCACGACACAATTCTTTTGCGCTTCTTCACTTAGCGAAGCGATGCTGGTGTGTTGAAACCCATCAAAAATTATCCACTCATAAATTTCATCTGAGATGAGTAATAAATTGTTTGCCAAAGCAAATTCAGCAATGGCTTCCAACTCTGCTTTTTCATAAGCGAACCCGGTGGGGTTGCTCGGAGTGTTGATCAGCAAGGCCCTTGTGTTTGGAGTCAGGACTTCTTTAATCTGGTCAACGGTGATTTTAAAATTATTTGCCGCGTCAGTATTTATGATAACGGGTTTGGCTCCTGAAAGACCTACCATCTCAGGAAAGGAAACCCAGTAAGGAGCGGGGATGATGACCTCGTCACCTGCTTCCCACAAGGCTTGCGCCAGGTTATAGAAAGAATGTTTGGCTCCGCATGAAACCAAAATTTGGCTTCTATCATAGTCCAAACTATTATCTCTTTTCATTTTGGTAATGATCGCATCTTTCAACTCATTGGTTCCACCGACAGGTGTGTAATGAGTCTCGTTGGCTTCAATGGCCCTGATAGCCGCTTGTTTGATGCGGTCGGGGGTATTAAAGTCCGGTTCTCCAGCCCCAAAACCAATGACGTCTTCTCCCTGGGCTTTTAGCTCTTTGGCTTTGGCGTCAATGGCCAGTGTCATAGAAGGTTTAACTTGCTGAATACGGTTTGAAAATTTCATCAGATCCTTTTTTTCAACTCCTTTATTACGTCACGAGGAACAAGTTTGGAAACATCTCCCCCATGCCTGGCAATTTCCTTAACAAGGTTTGAGCTTAGAAAAGAATATTCCTGGCTTGGAATCATGAATAATGTTTCGATAGACTCATCCATTTTCCTGTTCATTAATCCCATCTGTAATTCAAATTCAAAATCACTGATGGCCCGTAGTCCCTTTATTACGACAGAAGCTTTTTTAGAATGAGCCAGCGAGATTAAAAGATTATCAAATGGGGTCACCTCAATCGTACTGAATTTTTTTGTAGCGTTTTTTATAAACCTCACTCGATCTTCCAGGGAAAATAAGGGATGTTTATTTGGGTTTAACGCAACCGCAACAATGAGACGGTCAAATAGTTTCACAGCTCGACGCATTATGTCAATGTGACCGAACGTTACAGGATCAAAAGTTCCCGGATAAAGAGCAATACGATTTTTTTTCATTCTTCAAAAGCCTTTTCGAAAAAGCAGGATTATATCGTCAAAATATAAATAGGCAAATCTTTAAAGAAAAGGATTTCATATTCAACTTAAAATTGGAATAAAAAGCCCCCGATTTGTGTTCTAGCTTCATTTTTTTAAGTGAAATTTTAAATTTTTTTAAAAGATCAAAAAAAATGCAAAAATTCAATTTTCTCCATAAACGCTTGTAAAATATGAAAAACATTGATAAGTTGGCATTTATTTCTGCTGGAAGAGAAATTTAAAGTTATTTTCCTTTTAATGCCAGATCAATAAAAACCCCTTTAGATGTAAGGAGTTATTGGATTTAGATTTTTTTGGCTTTATTTTTAAAAATAGGGTGAAAAATTGGTTTTTTAGAGCCATATTTATTAGAGTTTCACTAATATTTTTTTCGGTTATTTTTTCTTTTTTTTATTTCCCATATTTTCTTGACATTGCGCGTGAAATTACCTATAAATGGCCTTATCTATAAAAAAAGGGCAGAGGGTTTGATTCGAAATACAGGTCAAAATATGAGAATAAAAAACACGATTCGCCCCTTATTATCCATGTTGTTTGCTAATAAGTTTTTATAAGGGAGAGTTTATTTTTTCAGAGTGTTTGCCCTGTTTTGATGCCATTTGACGCGGTTTATAGCGCGTAAGCTTTTTTTTAATGTTTTGCTCGTTGTTGTGTTTTTAGTTAGGAAGGTTGGGTAAAGTAGTACGAGTAGTAGTTTAGTTGGAGGTGAAAAGTCGAAAGGCTGGGAGGCTCCGAAGAAGTGTAGTAGTGAAACAGTTGTAATTGGGTTTGGATTAGCCGAGCCCGCAATTACCAAGATTCACAAGGAGGTTTGTATATGAGGTTAAACAGACGTAAGTTCTTGCAGGTGAGTGCTGGTGTAGCGACAGCTATGGCATTGACGAGCAAGAGGGTTGGAGCTCAGCTGAAGCCCGTAGTGAAAGTCGGGAATCCGCTGGAAGCTTATCCTGACAGACGGTGGGAAGAAGTCTACCGTGACCAGTATAAGTATGAGCGTTCTTTCACGTATTGTTGTTCTCCGAACGACACCCATCAATGTCGTGTGCGTGGATTCGTACGTAATGGCATCTTGATGCGTATCGAGCAGAACTACGATCACCACAAAGTTCGCGATCTGTATGGTAACCAAGCTGACGCAGCGTGGAATCCTCGCATGTGTCTGCGTGGTATGACGTATCCCCGTCGTGCTTACGGCCCGTATCGGAATAAATATCCGATGATTCGTGTTGGCTGGAAGCAGTGGGCGGATGACGGCTTTCCTTATCTGGACAAGGAAAATCGTGAAAAGTATAAGATGACAAGCCGGGGAACGGACGAATTCGTTCGTATGACCTGGGATCAGACCTTCACCTATATTGCCAAGGGTCACATTGCTGTTGGTAAGGCATACAGTGGTGCCCGTGGTGCACAGCGTCTGAAGAATGAAGGTTACCAGCCTGAGATGATCGAAGCGATGGGCGGATCTGGCCCGCGTACTTTTAAGTATCGCGGTGGTATGGGTCTTCTCGGCGTTATCGGTAAGTATGGTATCTACCGGTTGGCTAACATGGTAGCCCTGTTGGACTCCATCATTCGTGGTCGCGGACCTGGTAAGGTACTGGGCGGACGCGCATGGTCCAACTACACCTGGCATGGTGATCAGGCTCCTGGACATTCCTGGACACATGGAATGCAGACCTCTGATATCGACTTCGCTGACCATCGTTATGCGAAGATGACCATTCAGTGGGGTAAAAACCTGATCGAGAACAAAATGCCTGAAGCGCATTGGTATACAGAGATCATGGAACGTGGTGGTACGCTCGTATCGATCGCTCCTGAGTACAATCCGCCTGCAACTAAAGCGGACTACTGGGTACCGACCCGCGCAGGTTTGGCAGACATCGCCCTGTTTTTGGGTGTTGCCAAAATTATCATGGACGAAGGTCTTGTAGACGTGGATTTCGTTAAGGACTACACAGATATGCCTCTGTTGGTTCGAACGGATACTCTCGTTCGCTTGCATCCGGATGATTTCATTCCGGGTTACAAGGCTCAAGCCCTGCCGAAAGACGGCTTCACCACGAAGTGGATGAAGAACTTCAACCGTGACATGATGCCTGACTTCACCGTTTGGGATACCAATACGGATAAGCCGGTCGCAATCACGCGCGAAGACATCGGCGCTAAGATGAGAAAGAAAAATATCGATCCTGCATTGGACGGTGTTTTTGACATTAAACTCGTAAGCGGCAAAACCATCACGGCTATGCCTCTCTACGAAATGTATAAGATTCACCTGAAGGATTACGATGTTGATACGACCAACCAAATCTGTCACGCTCCCAAGGACTTGATTGTCCGTCTGGCTCGCGACATAGGTACGATCAAACCTGTTGAAATCCACTACGGTGAAGGTATCAACCATTACTTCCACGCTACGATGCATAACCGTGCATCTTATGTTCCTCTGATGTTGACCGGTAACGTCGGTCCTAAAGGTTCTGGCTCTCACACATGGGCTGGTAACTACAAGGCTGGTAACTACCAGGGTTCACATTGGTCTGGACCTGGCTTCGCGGCCATGGTTGCGGAAGATCCTTTCAACACCATTCTCGATGCTTCCAAGAACGTTGACTGGAAGAACGTTAAGGGTTATCTGAAGGGTGAGGAAGTCAGCTACTGGGCGCATCGTGATAAAGCGCTGATCGTAAATACCCCACGCTATGGCCGAAAGGTATTCACGGGACGTACGCATATGCCTACGCCTACCAAGCTGGTATGGTTTGTTAACGTTAACGTTATCAACAATGCTAAGTGGTTCTACGAGTT
>WAHY01000010.1:3652-5929 GCA_009873635.1 Nitrospinota bacterium | reverse complement strand
TGATCGTAAATACCCCACGCTATGGCCGAAAGGTATTCACGGGACGTACGCATATGCCTACGCCTACCAAGCTGGTATGGTTTGTTAACGTTAACGTTATCAACAATGCTAAGTGGTTCTACGAGTTGGTATTCAACACGAATAACAACGTGGACATGATCGTAGCTCAGGACATCGAGTTCACCGGTTCCTGTGAGTACAGTGATATCGTACTTGCTCCGAACAGCTGGGCTGAGTTCGAAAGTTATGAAATCACTTCTGCATGTTCTAATCCGTTCCATCAGATCTGGGGCGGAACCGGCATCAAGCCTATCTTCGATACCATCGATGATAACTTGATCCACCGTGAGTTCGCGCGCCGCATGGCTGAAGTTACCGGTGACAAGCGTTTTGCTGACTTCATGAAAGTTTATGAAGGTAAAGCGCCTAACCGCACCAAAGCTATGATTCGCCGCTTGTTCACGACTTCTACAACGGGTATGGGTTACAACATTGATGATATCATCAACGGTAAGTATGGTGAGCCGGGATGTTGTCTGATGCTGTTCAGAACCTATCCCCGGTCTCCTTTCTGGGAGATGTATACGGAGTCTAAACCTTACTACACGCCTAATGGCCGCATCCAGTTCTACAACGATGAGCCTGAAGCGATTGAGTATGGTGAAAACTTCATCGTTCATCGGGAAGGTCCAGAAGCAACGCCTTACCTGCCGAACGTAATCGTTTCAACCAATCCTTACATCCGTCCGGATGACTACGGAATCCCGGAAGACGAGCAGGATCCGGATCTGCGTCATGTACGGAACATCAAGAAGCCCTGGTCTGCTGTACGTACGACCAAAAACTTCTTGTGGGAAAAAGGATATCGGTTCTATTGTGTTACACCTAAATCTCGCCATACAGCTCACAGTTCCTGGGCAACCACTGACTGGAACATGATCTGGAACAACAACTTTGGTGATCCTTATCGAATGGATAAGCGTTCTCCGGGTGTTGGTGAGTGGCAGGTTCACATGAACCCATTCTTGTGTAAAGATCTTGGAATCAACGATGGTGACTATATCTATTGTGATGCGAATCCTGCGGATCGTCCTTACATGGGTTGGAAGCCTTCAGATCCAAGGTATAAAGTGGCACGGCTCATGCTGCGGGCGAAGTACAACCCGGCATATCCGTATCACACCACCATGATGAAGCACGCAACATGGATCGCCACCGAGCGTACCGTTAAGGCTCACGAAGAACGGCCTGACGGACGTGCGATGTCAATGACCACACCTTATCAGAGTAACTTCCGGTATGGTGGTCAGCAGTCCATCACGCGTTCTTGGTTGATGCCTATGCATCAGACTGACAGTCTGTTCCATAAAGCAAAAACCAAGATGAAATTCAAACACGGCTATGAGGCTGATAACCATGCGGTTAATGCTGTACCGAAAGAAACGCTGGTTAAATTCTCTAAAGCTGAAGATGGTGGTTTACATGGTAAAGGACTCTGGGAACCAGTTCGAACTGGTTATACCCCGGAATCACCGTTGAAAGACCGTTTTGCCGAGATGTATCTGGCGGGTCAGTATATCCGTGTGAAAATCTAAGCAAAAGGTGGTCCTCCCAATTATGGGAGGGCCGCCATTTGGTATTTCAACGTCTAACCAATGTTAATAAGGAGGTACGATAATGCCTGAAGTCTATAACTGGCAGCTAGGTCGGATGGCCACATACGTCTACGACGAAAAGCATCCGAAAGAGCAGTTCACGTTCGTATTCAATACGAACCGTTGTATTGCTTGTCAGACCTGTACGATGGCCCATAAATCTACCTGGACCTTTTCAAAGGGACAGGAGTATATGTGGTGGAATAATGTAGAAACGAAGCCTTACGGTGGATATCCTCAGTTTTGGGATTGGAAGATCCTGAAAATGCTGGAGCAGTCCAATCCAGGACAGAATGTATGGAACGTCCGTAAGACCTCAAACAAAGCGATCCATGGTGTATACGAAGGTGTGACCATCTTCGAAGCGCCAGCCAAGATCGGTTTGAATCAGCAAGCAATCGGTTATGTACCGACTGATGAAGAGTGGCGTTTCCCGAACTTCGGTGAAGATACCGCTCATGGTCGTGAGTTCACCCAGTCCCGCGAGGGAACGTTCGGTGGTGACAACGGCACACGGTCAGTACTGCCTGAGCATAAAATCTGGTTTTTCTATCTGCAACGCATTTGTAACCACTGCACGTATCCGGGCTGTCTGGCGGCGTGTCCTCGTAAGGCGATCTAC
>WAHY01000010.1:0-3553 GCA_009873635.1 Nitrospinota bacterium | reverse complement strand
TCGGTGGTGACAACGGCACACGGTCAGTACTGCCTGAGCATAAAATCTGGTTTTTCTATCTGCAACGCATTTGTAACCACTGCACGTATCCGGGCTGTCTGGCGGCGTGTCCTCGTAAGGCGATCTATAAGCGTCAAGAGGACGGCATCGTTCTGATCGACCAGAGCCGTTGTCGTGGTTATAAGAAATGTGTAGAGCAGTGTCCTTACAAAAAGCCAATGTTCCGTGGTACAACGCGGATCTCTGAGAAATGTATCGCTTGTTATCCGCGAATTGAGGGTCTCGATCCTCTGACGGAAGGTGATCAGATGGAGACGCGTTGTATGGCAGCTTGTGTTGGTAAGATCCGCTTGCAGGGTCTTGTCAAGATCGGCAGCAATGGCGAATGGGCGCATGATCCGGATAACCCACAGTACTATCTGATTCGGGACCGGAAAGTGGCCTTACCGTTGTATCCGCAGCTGGGTACGGAGCCGAACGGTTACTATGTACCGTCACGGCACGTTCCGCGAGCGTATTCACAACAGATGTTTGGACCGGGTGTTGATCATTCAATTGATCAATACATGGTACCTGATAGAGATCTGTTGGGTGTGCTTCAGTTGTTCCGGACGACACAACGTATCATTTTCAAATGGAAGCGTGAGCCAGGTCCGAAGATTTTCGAGACCAACATTCACGGTAAGAAGTTTGAAATGTATAATGATACGGTCATCGGGTTTAACCGGAAAGGTAAAGAAATCATCCGTGTTACGGTTGAAGAGCCTTTCTACGTACGACCCGAAGAACATCCGGGTGCAATCTAAGGAGCATAGTGCTCTGTTTAAGAAGCGTGAATCAATCCGGTTTCCGGGATGGGACTCCCTCCCGGAGACCGGTTAATACGCAACAAGGAGATTAATATGGGCAATGTAACTCATGCGAAATCTGGCGATCCAATGCTCGCAGTACTTGGGCAGACGGGTTCTCTGGAGGAACTGAAAGAAGAAAGAATCTCGCTGCAATTAGCCAGAGGACGAATATACGATATTCTTTCCAGCGCTTTCAGCTATCCCTGGAACCGAAAGTTTTTCCGGCCCAAGTCATTGCTTGAGCCCATGGATATTGCACTGGTCGACGAGGAGGACTGGAATCACGTTAAATCTATTATTGATGGTTTTAGCAAGTATTTACCAAAAATGACCATCAAACAGGTGCAGCAGGAATATGTCAGGGTTTTTGGGCATGCGGTTTCCATGGAATGCCCTCCTTACGAAATGCAGTATGGCACAGAGGGTGGTATTCAGTCTCAAACCGATGTTCTGATTCAGCTGGGTGGTTTTTATGAGACCTTCGGGTTTGAGCAGCCTCGCAATAGGACAAGAGAAAGAGTGGATCATATTTCAATTGAATTGGCGTTTATGTTTTTCATGTGCTTTAGAGCTGCTTTTGGAATTCAAAACGGTCATGAAGAAAGAAATATTAATGTGCTGACCAGCAGCATGAAAAAATTCATTCGCAATCATATTGGCAGGTGGGGTCCATTGTTTTGCATCTTTACCTCTCGAAAGGCGGAGAGAGGCCTTTACAAGGATATAGTCGATATTCTCGCTATTTTCCTGAAAAACGAGAATTTTTTGCTGGATATCAAGCCTGTCAAGGTTGAAGAACCTGAGTACAGGTCTTTGTCTTACAGTATGGAAAATGATTTGATCGCCAATGCACCTTCTGAGTGTGAACCGCGATAAACGATAAGCAAGTTATTTCAATAACTGCTTAATATTCTTAATGCCCGGAGATGAGTCGCCCATGCTCATTCTCCGGGCTTTTTTGTGGGAAATGTTGGTTTAATCCTGTTCCTGCAACCTTCCTGAATGGCCGGTTGATAGAGAGACTGCGCTATCGCCCTTGAATTTCTTTTCTGCTGACATATATAGCTGTCATATCCCAACAGGTCCCTACTGTCTTTGCACACGGCTGGTAGTTCTTGGTTATTTTTGGTTATTTTAAAAATCTCTTCCGGTTGAATCGGCATCTTAATTTTGTCTTATCAAGTGCATCCGGGTATAGCAATGTTTATCTACGATACAATGAGTCAGGGGTTGGAGCTTCTTGCCAGGCGAGAATTGCAGGATGCGGAAAACATGTTTTTGATTGTGATCAATGATCCTTACTCACAGCCCGAAGAAACCAAACAGGCAAAGAAATATTTAAACGATATAAGAGATTGTAAAAAAGGCGATAAAACCCTCGATTTCGACGTCTATAAGGGCCTGATCAAAAAAGTTTCTACGTCTCTGGATTATATTGATGATCTGATTGCGGATGTTTATTGCTCCAAAGCCAGCTCTTATGCAGAAATTGATCAGGAACTTTTTTCTAGAATCCCCGCTATTGTAAACCGGCTCAAGCAAATTAAAATCAGGGATATTTCTGCCCGCGACAAACTTTTTGCAGGGCTTGAAAAGAGTGGTGCCCGCCTGATCCGAAAAAGGTTGCAAGAGAAAAAAGTGGGAGAAGAAGGGGTAGACTTTGATAAATGGCGATATAAAACTGTTTTTAGAAAGTTTGTGGAGCAGGTAAACCCTTTCCTCCTTGAAAGACATTTGGAGCTATTGGATTATATTTTAGCGAATGGTGAAATCAATCTTTTGGAGGATCCCAAGCTTACGGTGTTAACGCCCAAATATTCGTGGATTATCGAATCCACTTTGAAAAAACAATGGTTTTTGTTAAGGAGTTATTTCTTCAAGGCCAAGTCGGAAATCGAAGCTCAATTTAAGAAAAAGGAAGGAACCCGGAAATACTGGGAAGAAGTCAAGTACAAGAAGATAAAAATATTTGAGGAATGTAACTTTAGTGAGCCAAATATACAGAAGTTTCTTTTCATAGATAAATTGAATTATAAAACTCTGGAAGAAATTCACGGTTTTGCCAACAACATGAATCTGGTTTTAATGCCACGCGATGTCAGCCTGGCTTTGAGAGGTGTTGAAAAGGCCAAAGATCATATACGTGAGCGCGGAGGTTTCCTGATGGGAAACCGGAAAGTTTTCCAGGATGGACTTCTGGAACTGGGGTTTTCAAAGAAAAACTCCTATGTCATTGCGAAGCAGGCGAAGCGTTCCAATAACCATCAGATTCAGGAAGCTTTTAAACTGGCATTGCAAGTCGCGCGAGACGAAATCCCCTGGTATCGCATTCCTCCAGATTCGATAAAAATGAAAAATGAAATCGAGAACCAGTGTGTAAAACACTTAAGCACTGTGCGAATTCATTTGTTTGAAAGGGGTCGGTTAAATAAAATTCTGCTTCAGGAGGGGAAAAAACTGATTCGAAACTATCTTGAAAAAGTTTATGGCGATACGGTTTCAGAACTGCACTGCTATTTTCGCCTGGAAACCATACATCAATACTATAAGCTGAAGTTTTTTCAATATCACGAAGAATCTGTTCCCAGCGTTTCTGAGTTAATCAAGATAAGCAGGAAAGAGTTTAAACCTATTCTTTTGAAAGGTTATGATGAGTTTATAAAGAAAAAACGGTTGCAAATTTCCTCTAAAATCTACAAGGA
>WAHY01000009.1:37579-109790 GCA_009873635.1 Nitrospinota bacterium | reverse complement strand
GACTGGGCGCACCTGCCCTACGAACTCCTGGCCAAACTTTCTAACCGCATCATCAATGAAGTTCATGGCGTCAACCGGGTGGTCTACGACATCAGTTCGAAACCTCCCGGCACCATTGAATGGGAATAACTGGCGAGCCGCCAGTGGCTATTGCAATAAAGTATAACTGCATACAATAGTTTTACCCGGCTCAAATTATCTTTTCCACTACACTTCTATTCCCGGTCTATAATAAATCCATGAGAGCTTTCGCCCTTATTGTATTCCTAATTCTTGTTACGAACTCCGGCTACACTGTTGCGTCTGAAATGGTGGAAGTGCCGGCAGGAAAGTTTGTCATGGGAAACAGCACCGATGCTTATGCAAGTCCTAGCAAGACCGCTCACCTTGAATCATTCTTCATCGACCGTTTCGAAGTGACCAACGAGGAATTCCGCAAACAGTTTCCCGACCATGTTTTCTGGAAAGGTTTCGAGCTTCACCCGGTCACCGGCATCACCTGGAATCAGGCTGATATTTATTGCAAACATGTGGGCAAACACTTGCCTACGGAACAAGAGTGGGAAAAATCTGCCCGGGGCACCGATGCGCGGATCTTCCCATGGGGAAATAAACCTCTGCGCAAAAAACCACACCCCTTTTATTCGGGAATCATCAAGCGTCGAGTCGGACTCAACAAGAAAGACAATTCTCCTTACGGTGTCCGTGATATGGCAGGCTCAGTATGGGAGTGGACAGCTAGTTCTGAAAACGGGAAAAAGGTCACGCGAGGTGGACTGTGGAACCATCACCTCGATTACGAATATGGGAAAACTTTTGATCGCAACCTGATTGATCCATCAAAGCAGTTTATCTTTCTAGGATTTCGATGCGCGAAATAGGAAAAATTTCACGCCGACTTTTTGTCGAAAGCGGAATATGGACCATCTCCCTCTTTATATGGCACGTCCTGAGGGGAAGTGCCAGAGCCGAGACAATTGATCCTTTTTCCGGAACCGATTTTGTTGGCAAAACAAGAGAGGGCAAACACCAGTCGTTCTACATCAATTTCTGGAAACCAATGCGCCGTATCAACTCCAACTCATGGACGTTGAAACTGAGTGGATTGTGCGAGAACCCCAAAACATTTACGCTGAATGAATTACTGACCCTTCCTTCCAGGTCGCAATCTTCCCGCTTAAAGTGCGTAGAATGCTGGTCAGCCCGTGCAAAATGGAACGGGTTCTCAATAAAGGAACTTGAACGTGAAGTTCAACCTCATGCATCCGCAAAAGGAGTCGTGTTTCATTGCGGCGATGAATATAAAGAGTACCTTTCACTTGAGGAATTACATCAAGACAGGGTTCTACTGGTGCACAGTATGAATGGCAAACCCCTTTCTGACGCGCATGGATTTCCATTAAGGCTGATCGCCCCTTCAAAATACGGCTATAAAAACCCCAAAGCGATTCTGGAAATGGAATTTGTCGCTGAACAACAGGCAGGAACATGGAGCAAGATAGGCCCCTACTCTCCAGACGGCACCATCCTTCCGGGAACCGACCACCCTCTTGAATTCAACAAACAACCCCGAAGAATTTCTGGTGGAGAAATCACCTACTAGGCGTGGGATAACACCTCTCTAACACATTGAAGGTCAATCACCCCAACCCTCTTTGCTAAAGAGGGAGAAAAACCTCCATCATGCCGAGAAGCACAGTTGCCCATATGATGAAGACATTACAATTTACCACCGGGCGTTGCCCGGTTAGCGGGGGGAGGCCGCGATGTTGCCACCATCTATGGTGATAATGCTTCCTGTGGTTTTTTCTGCCAAAGCAAGATTGAGGAATCCCTGCGCCACATCGGTGTCGTAGACTTCTTCCTGCAGCAGGTTATTTTTGAAATAGTCATCTGCAGAAAGCCCTCGGGCAGCGGCCCTTTCTTTCAAAACTTCTTCAGAGAATAATGCCGTGCGAATCCTGTCAGCGTTTATGGCGTTGGAGCGAATTCCATGCCCCCCGTAGTCAAGAGCATATTGCTTGGTGAGTGCCACCACTGCGGCCTTGGGGAGAGCGTAGGGACCAAAGTTTTTACCCGGATTGAACGCCGCCTTGGATGCGTTGAACAACAAGACTCCTCCTGTCTTCTGTATCAGGAACAACCTCAAAGCTTCAGACGCGAGCACCTGGTGGGAGAAAAAGTTCAGCTCAAAACTGGCTCGCAACGTTTTCATGTCCATCTCCCCAATCGCCCCTTGCACGGCGTTTCCAGCATTGGAGATCAGAATATCGATGCCGCCAAACGTCTGCACCATTTTCTCAAAAGACTGACGCACTGCTGATTCATCCGTCACATCCAGGACCTGGGCGACAACACCAACCTTGGATTTTTTACGTATCAAATCGGCGGCTTCGCTCAATTTATCCTGCGATACATCGGCAAGAAAAAGATTAGCCCCCTGTTCAGCAAACAGTCGGGCTGTCGCCAGACCGATTCCAGAAGCGGCTCCTGTGATGTAAGCAATCTTACCTTGCAAAGGAGGCGCTTTGGCTTTGCCCAGCTTGGCCTGTTCCAGAGACCAGTATTCCATGTCAAACAGGTCACTGGAATCGAGTGGTTTATAAGTGCCCACCGAAAAGGATTTATGCACAATATCAATGGTATGCTGATAGATATCCGCTGATATACCTGTCTCCTTTACTGTTTTACCAATGGTCACTAATCCCAAACCAGCTACAAGGATAACCCGGGGCAGTCTATCGAGCTCTGTTTTATCCACTCCCTTGGCAGATTTATTGGTCTCAAAGTACTTGTGATAACTTTCACAATAATCATTCAGGGCCTGTAAAACTTCTTCTCTCAGTTTTCCCGGGTCTTCCCATTGCTTTAGATTTAAGAGCAGGGGTTTTTGCTTGGTTCGAATCACATGGTCCGGGGTGGCAGTGCCTATCTGAGACCATGTTTCACACTCTTTACTGGAGGCAAACGCTTTTGCATTCGCATCAACACGGTGATGCACAACCCAGTTTTTGCCCATTTGTTCCTTATAAAGCCCGCGAAGCAATGGAGCCAGCGCATTCATTAAAACTTCTTCCCCGGCTTCCAGCGCTGGTCCTTCAACCGATGTCAGGGGCTTTAACTGGCTCTTACAGATATACTCTTCGAGAAGTGTCACAGCCCGTATGTGACGTTCATAACTTTCTTTGGCAGTATCACCAAAGGTGAACAAACCGTGGTTGATCAGTAGAAGCCCTTCAACATTCGTATTTTTTTCATAAACTTCCGCAGAAGCTTTGGCGAGTGCAAAACCTGGCATGATGTATGAAACAATACCTATCGAATCACCAAAAATTTCCTTACAGATTTTCTCCGCGTCAGGTTGATTGGCAATGATCAAACTGGCGTCCGCATGCGAATGGTCGATGAACTTGTGCGGCAAGAAAGCGTGCAATAACGTTTCAACTGATGGGTTTGGTGAGGAAGCGTCCAATAAATGCGTTCTTTGCTCATTCACCATGTCCTCATCACTCAATTTATCAAGATCTCTCAATTTACGCAGGTAGTCGAGCAGGACTCCCGGAAGACCCGGGGGCTCCAGCGTATCAAGGTCCCAGCCGCTTCCTTTAACATAAAGCACATCCACTTCTTCATTAACCTTGTTATGGGTGCGCGACTTGACGGAAGTATTGCCTCCACCATGAAGAACCAGCGCAGGATCAGCCCCTATTAACCTTGAAGTGTAAACCCGAAGAGCAATATCTTCAGAGACACCCTTGTATTTTTCAATTGCCGCTTTGGCATCTGAATCATTCCATTTGTTTTCCATATTTCTTCCAAAAATAAATTCGCAATTAAGGGTTACCGGTTTCCCGGTACAGCTTATAACCTGTGAAAGCTATAACTCCCACCAAAGCAACGGGAGGAAGCAACCAGAAGTAAAAAGGGTACCCGAACAAATACATGTAATACCACCAGAAATTAGGCGCATTGACCGCCAGGCCATTTTCCAGAACCACACCAATATCTGCCCCCAAAAATCTCTCACCCTTTTTTGCCAGGGAAATCATTTGCGCCATTTGAAAATCGTCGTCCAGGTTTTCAAAGACTTTTGCAACCTGACCAAACTGTCCGATCAACTGAGAATGTTTTGGGGAGAATAAAATCTGATCGTGTCCCAGCCTCCCAAAGTCTCGACTCATTTCATAATAGTAACGGGCAATGTTTACAGTCACGGAAGGCAATTGAATCAATATCCCCATGACCAGCACAATCAGAAAGGGAATTTTAACAACTTGTTTATATTCACGCAAAAGAAAGCCTGCCGGCAATATTAAATAGGGAATAACCACCAGCATCAGCCTTGGCCCCCAACTCATGCCTCCCTGCCAGCTCCCCCAGAAAGAAAACAATAGCAGGTGGGAAACAATGAGCCAAACAAAAAGCAGCGTCGTTTTTCTTTGCTCCCTGAAACAAAGCGCAAACGACAGGCAACCCAAAAGAGTTAACGGATTGAACAAAAACAGGGATTTACCTGGAGAGAAAAGAAGGCCAAACAAACCCACCATGAATCGACCGGAAAATTTTTCATACCCTGTTTCCAGCGGGTCCGCAAACCTTATATAGTTATAAACCATAATAATAACCAGAACCGTGACTATGGGAATAGCTGGTCGAACAAGGTCCATAACCAGTTCGCTCTTGTTTTTTTCTTCAGACTCGGCCCACACCATCCATTGGTAAATAATGAATCCCGGAACGGCTACCAGGGCCGCCAGTCGGCAGGAGATGGCAAGAGCCAGGAATATACCTGCCCAAAGAAGATCCCGTTTTCTCAGGTCGGGGTCTTTACCTGTCACAAAGTAAACAGCTGATAGCATAAATAACGTTGTGGCAGGTTCACTCATAAAATCTTCAGAGTAATACCAGGCTATGGAGGACAATCCAAATCCGGAAGCTAACAGCAAAGCAGTTCCAGGGCTGAAATTAAAACGGTTCGTGGCAAATTGAAAGATCAACAGGCAGCTTAAAGCTGTAAGCAGCGTATTGATCATACTGACTGAAAATTGAGTTGCCAAAGATACCTCAATCCCCAACAGTGATGATAAAACCTTGCCTGCTAAATAAAACGGTATAGCAAGTACACTCATGCCCAAACCGTATTTGGAGTATTGTGGACCGATTGTATCTTGCGAAGAAACGACTTCAGTAAAACTTATGCTCTGATTCTCGACCATCGCCTTGGTAAGAAAAAACATAATTTTTCCGTCTGCGGACTGGATGGAACCCTGGCCAGTCAAAACATAAATCGAAAAGAAAAACAAAAACACTAAAAGGTGGGTTTTAGATATTGTCATGTAAGAATAGATGCTCGGGCAAGAAAACACTGTTAGAAAGAACTTTCTAACTCATTGTTTATCATAATATTCTGGGCCGGTCAAAAATTGGCCTTTGGCTTTTTGAGTTTTCCTGTTACAAAGCCTTCTGAATTTAATTAACTTCTGTGTTATGGTTTAAAAAATGCTTGCCCAAATACATGTAACATTCAAAGAAGGTGTTCTCGATCCACAAGGGAAAACTGTCCACCATGCGTTAAACGATTTGGGATATGACGAAGTACTTGATGTAAATATCGGCAAATATCTGGAAATTAAACTTGATTCTGCGTCGGAGGAAGAAGCCGAGATAAGGGTCCGGGAAATGTGCGAACGACTCCTGGCTAATACGGTTATTGAGTCCTTCCGCTTTACCCTGGTTCCCACTGAATAACACTCCAAACCATTCAAAACATCATAAAATGAAGTGTGGAATTGTCGTATTTCCCGGGTCTAATTGTGACCACGATTGTTATCATATCCTCAAACATGTCCTGAATCAGGATACTCATTGGCTTTGGCATAAAGAGGAAGCCAGCCTGGAAACGTTTGATTTGGTTGTTCTGCCCGGTGGTTTCTCTTATGGGGATTATTTGCGTGCGGGAGCCATTGCACGGTTTTCCCCGATAATGAATTCAATTAAACAATTTGCCAACGCTGGCGGAAAAGTATTGGGCATTTGTAATGGGTTCCAGATTCTTCTGGAGTCTGGCCTGCTCCCCGGCACATTGATTCAGAACCAATCGAGAAAATTCATCTGTAAAAATGTATCCGTCCGTATTGAAAACTCAGACACTCCCTTTACCAGGCGTTGTGAAGCAAATCAGGTTCTGGAAATCCCTATCGCCCACCATCAGGGCAGCTATTATATCGATCCTTTTTCCCTGAACCATCTTGAGGAAAATGGACAAATCCTTTTCCGGTATTGTGACGAAAAAGGGAACGTTTCCGCTGAGTGCAACCCAAATGGTTCTGTAGATTCAGTTGCAGGGGTATCCAATGAACAAAAGAATGTGATGGGGATGATGCCCCACCCTGAACGTTGTGCTGACCCACAGTTACTGGGCACAGATGGACAAGTTATTTTTCAATCTTTGATTTCAAACGACTGACACTGTGGACAAGACAAAAAAAATACGCCCCGGCCCCGAGATCACTCCTGAAATCGTCAAGGAACACGGTTTAACTGTGGAAGAATTCCGGCGAATCCTGGACCTGCTGGGACGAACCCCGAATATAACTGAGTTGGGTATTTTTTCTGTTATGTGGAGCGAACATTGCAGTTATAAAAGTTCTCGACCCTATTTGAAAAAACTCCCGGTCGAAAGCCCCAGAGTCATACAGGGCCCAGGAGAAAACGCAGGGGTTGTAGATATTGGTGATGGGCTTGCTGTCGTTTTTAAAATTGAAAGTCATAACCATCCCTCATTCATCGAACCTCATCAAGGAGCCGCGACCGGTGTGGGTGGTATCATGCGAGACGTTTTTACCATGGGTGCACGACCAATCGCCTTGTTGAATTCATTACGATTCGGGGAGCTTGAGGAACCTCGCACACGTTTTCTGCTTAATGGTGTGGTCGATGGTATCTCCAGCTATGGCAACTGCACTGGCGTTCCTACTGTTGGTGGCGAAATTTATTTTGATGCCTGTTATAACGGAAATATCCTGGTCAATGCTTTTTGCCTGGGACTGGTCAATTCAGACCGAATCTTTCTGGCAGGAACCGGTGGTGTCGGAAACCAAATTCTTTATGTCGGTTCAAAAACCGGACGAGACGGAATCCATGGCGCAAGCCTTTTAGCTTCTTCTGAGTTTGATGAAAGCACTGAAGACAAGCGGCCCACTGTTCAGGTAGGCGACCCATTCACCGAAAAACTCTTGATTGAAGCCTGCCTTGAGTTATTCAAGAAAGACTGGGTGGTAGGGGTTCAGGATATGGGGGCCGCAGGGCTCACTTCATCATCCTTTGAAATGGCGCATCGGGCTGAAACCGGCGTGTTTATGGACTTGTCTAAAGTTCCTTTAAGAGAAGAAGGCATGGTCCCCTATGAAATCATGCTTTCCGAGTCCCAGGAGAGGATGTTGTTCGTGGTGAAACCGGGTCATGAAGAAGAAGCCCTGGCCATTTTAGATAAATGGGGACTGGATGCCGCGATCATCGGTGAAGTGATCGAAGAACCCTGTGTCCGCATACAGTTTGAAGGACAGGAAGTGGTGAACCTGCCAATCTTCCCTGTTGTCGATGGAGCGCTGGATTTGAAACGACCGACAGAGCAACCCAGATATCTTGATGAGGTGGTGCATATCAGCATGGGCGATTTCCCCGATATTTCACATGGAGATACAGCCTTAAAAAAACTTCTGGCAACCCCCAACATCACCAGCAAGGAATGGGTTTACGAACAATATGACCACATGGTACGACTGAACACATTGGTTTTACCCGGGTCGGACGCGGCAGTGCTTCGCATCAAAGATACAAATAAAGCCGTAGCCATATCAGTGGATTGCAACAGCCGTTACTGCTATCTGGACCCCTATGAAGGTGCAGCGATTGCCGTTGCAGAAGCATGCAGGAATGTGGTTTGTTCAGGAGCCCAGCCTATTGGCCTGACCAATTGCCTTAATTTTGGCAACCCTGAAAAGCCTGAGATTATGTGGCAGTTTCAACAAGCTGTGGAAGGAATGGGTGATGCCTGCAGGTTTTTTGATATTCCAGTGGTCAGTGGTAACGTCAGCCTCTATAATGAGACAAAAGGGGAAGCGATTTACCCGACACCTACTGTTGCTGTGGTCGGCCTGATCGAAAATCAGGAAAAAGTCATGACTCAGGGATTTAAAAATTCCGGAGATCAAATCGCTCTTATCGGTTTTACCATGGAGGAATTGGGAGGAACCGAATACCTGAAAGTCATGTTTGATCGCAGTGAAGGGAAACCTCCCGTTCTGGATCGAAAGCACGAGAAACAAGTTCAGGATTTTTGTCGCGAACTAATTGAAAGAGGGCTCATTGCTTCTGCCCATGACTGTTCAGAAGGAGGACTTGCGATAGCAGTAGCGGAATCCTGTTTTTCGTCGGGAAGCCAGACTTTGGGTGCCACACTAGAACTGGAATCCACATTAAGAAAAGACGCATTGCTGTTTGGGGAAACTCAATCAAGGATTGTTATTTCATTTTCCAAAGAGAAAATTGATGAAATAGAAGACCTGGCTATGACCTTTCCGGTCGATTTTTCTCTGATCGGTAAAGTGGGTGGTTCTCATCTCTTGATAAGAGTCAACGGGGAAGAAATCGTTAAACAGGAAATCGCAGTCTTAAAAGAAATCTGGAAATCATCACTGGGGAACTATGCTGGACAAACTACATGAGGAATGCGGGGTTGTAGGAGTATATGGTCATCCCGAGGCCGCCAATCTGGTGTACCTGGGACTCTATGCACTGCAGCACAGGGGACAGGAAAGCGCGGGGATCGTTGCCAGCAATCTTTCCAAAATGCATATTGAACTAGGAATGGGACTGGTTGCAGATATTTTTAATCCCAGCAGAATTCTGAACTTACCCGGGCCTTTAGCCATCGGTCATAACCGTTATTCAACTGCGGGGAATAGCGAACTGGTAAACGCCCAACCCTGCATGATCAACTATTCCGGAGGGTCATTAGCTTTAGCCCATAACGGTAACCTTGTGAACTCACAAACCATCCGTGAAGAGCTGGGTAAAAAAGGGGCAATCTTTCAGTCCACCAACGACAGCGAAGTCATCGTACACTTAATGGCTCAATCAAAAGCTGATTCGTTTGTAGACCGGGCCGCGGATGCCCTGGGCCAGGTCAGCGGCGCCTATTCCCTGGTCCTGATGACAGAAACCGAGTTGGTAGCTGCCCGTGATCCACAAGGATTCCGTCCACTTTGTCTGGGGAAACTTGATGGTGCATACATCGTAGCCTCAGAAACCTGTGTCATGGATCTTATTGAAGCCGAATACATCCGCGATGTTGAACCGGGTGAGGTACTTTTGATCAATGATCAGGGGATAAAGTCGTTTTTTCCTTTTAAGAAAGCCGATCCAAAACATTGCGTGTTTGAACATATTTATTTTGCGCGACCAGACAGCTATATTTTCGGCGAGCATGTATACAGTGTCAGAAAAAACATGGGCCGGGCCATGGCCCAGGAAAGTCCGGCTGATGTTGATATCGTTATACCCGTTCCCGACTCGGGAGTTGTCTCGGCGATGGGGTTTGCTGAAGAAAGTGATATTCCCTTTGAAATGGGTCTCATTAGAAACCATTATGTTGGACGAACTTTTATTGAACCACAGTCGCAAATTCGGCACTTTGGTGTGAAGCTGAAACTGAATCCAGTCAAAACAATGATCTCCGGCAAACGCATTGCCATCATCGATGACTCAATAGTTCGTGGAACAACAAGTCGTAAGATAGTAAAAATGCTGAGGGATTCAGGAGCCAAGGAGGTTCACCTGCGTATTTCGGCACCCCCCATTCTTCACTCCTGCTTTTACGGCATCGACACACCAACCAAAGAAGAACTGATTGCCCACAAACACAACCTGGAAGAAACCTGCCAATACCTTGCAGCGGATTCCCTGGCCTATCTCAGCCTGGAAAAAATGATGGAAGTTTTGGAAAATGGCAAGAAGAAGTTCTGTTCAGCCTGTTTCGATGGGAATTATCCCGTTCCCATCATCGACAAAAAATTCGAGACGAGTCAGTTGGGCCTTTTCTCCAATGATAATTCTTAATTAGATCAGAATAGATTATTCAGACGGAACATCTTTTACATGCGGTAGTACCTGGGTATCCTCCAAAAGCTCGCCGAATCCCTCGAGGTCTTTGCGATATTGCGCCAAGGACTGGTCCAGTTTTTCCTGTGATTGCAATATACGTCTATACGTATTGCGAATGTTGTCGTAGTCGCGTTTGCTCAGGACGAGCTTTTGATCCTTAGCCGGCTTTGATTGAGAACTGGAATCGGCTATATGTTGGCCTATATCTTCTTGAGGTTCCCGGGTAAAGCCTGTGAATATTTTCTCCAACGCTTCATCTAAAGTTCGCTCCATGGCGATAATGTCTTCATAACCCACGATGACGCGTTTAAGTTCGGGAATCTTCCCGGCATCAGCTTTCAAATACAAAGGTCGAACATACACCAAAGACTCTTCAATGGGAATAACCAGGAGGGTCCCTTGTATAACACTTGACCCTCGCTGATCCCACAATGAAATCTGCCGCGAAATCTCTGCATCCTGATTTATCCTGGCCACCATTTGACTGGGACCAAACACCAGCTTTTGCTTGGGAAACGTATACACATCCAGTTTTCCATAGTGTTCCCCATCGCTACGCGCTACCATCCATGCAGAAAGATTACTCTTTCCTCTAGGAGTATACGGCAGCATGAGGATATATTCCTCACGATCCTTGCCAGGCAATTTCATGATCGTGTAATACGGCCTCATAATGCTTCCGTCAATTTCCGGAATCTCCCACTGATCTTCTTTGTTATAGAAAACCTGTGGACGCTTCATATGGTAGGTCGCATAAATATGCGTCTGAATCATGAACAGGTCAGAGGGATAACGGGTATGACTGCGCAGGTCTTCCGGCATCTTGCTCAGGTCCTGGAACAGTTCCGGGAAAATATTACGGAAGGTTCGTATGATCGGGTCCGCTTCATCCGCGACATAAAAATTCATCGAACCGTCATAGGCATCGATAGAAATTTTCACAGAATTACGCACATAGTTTCCGAACCGGGGTATTTGTGGAGAGTATGGAAACCGGTCACTTACTGTGTAAGCATCATAAAGCCAAATCAGGCGTCCCTCAGAAATCACCAGATAGGGGTCATTATCCAGCCTTAGAAATGGCGCCACTTTCTGCACCCGGTCCGTAATATTCCGGTACATCAAAACCCGGCTTTCATCGTTTATATCTTCAGAAAAAATTATTTTAAGGGCTTTGAATCGTGCGGCCAGCACAAGTTTGCGGAAAAAAGACCCAACTTCAAAACCACCTTCACCTTCATAATTTTTATATACATTTTTCTCACCCTCCGGATAATCGAACTCCTTGGTTCCCGTGTTGACAAACACATGATCGTTTGCCAACTCACCAAAATATATTTCCGGTCTTTTTACCTCCATATCTATATTGGATTGCGGGGGAATGTCTTTAACAAACAGAACCGGCAGCCCTTCAGGGGTAATCTGGTTTACCGGGCTTAAAGCAACTCCGTAACCATGTGTGAATGTTAAATGCTCGTTGATCCATGTACGGTTGGGTAAGTTGGAAGAAAGCAGTTCTCTTGGTGAAAGCAAGGTCTGGCGGTAATCCCCGTTAATCTGGTAGCGGTCATTGTCCACTGACTGGAACTGGTAATAAGTTCTAATTTCCTGTATCTGGCCCAGTGTATCAAGCAGAGGTTCCTGATCCCACAGCCGGACATTTTCTATCGTGATAGCATTTTGCCGAATGCTATCTGCGGTCAATGTAGCAGAGCCTGAAAGCTCATGCGTCTCTGTCTGGCTAAGCCCATAGGCCGTTAACGCGCCTGCGATGGTGTGTTCAATGTATGGGGTTTCTTTTACCAATTCATTGGGAAGCACAATAAATTTCTGCAATATTTTCGGGTATAAATTGGCGACAAAAAATACCACCCCCAGGCCAACAGCAGACATTACAACCTTTTTCATACCCGGCCGGACAAACCCGGAAAATGAAAAAAAAGCACCCACCAGAGAAGTGACCGTTAATATATAAAGGACAGGGATTGCCCCCTTGTCTTCGGAGAAACCAATACCCGCTATCAAATCCCCTCCCGCGGTCAGCAGCTCATAACGCTGTAAATAGAACTCACTGGCAAATAAAAGAAAGAATAATCCGGCAATGCCTGACAAAGTACGTCTTGCATCAGGGAGAAGGACGACCCCGGTTGGGCCCACATAAATAAAACGCTTAAAAAAATAGATCAGCCCAACACCCAGTGCGAGCACGATCATTGTTTCCCACAATAATGATTTCACCAGCAACCATAGGGGAAGGGTAAAGAAGTAAAAGGAAATATCTTTACCGAAGATAGGGTCCACCTCGCCATACGGGGAAGCGTTTAAATATTGAAGGAGAGTTTCCCATTGCTGGGCCATAACCAGTCCGGTCATGACCGACAAAACCAGAGGACCTGCGAAAATCAGGAGTTTCAAGTTTCCCGCCATAAAATCCAGCAAAGGAACTTCCCTGCGAACCTGATCTGACAGAAGAATAGGAAGGTGAGAGGTTTTCTTGTAGACCTGATTGAGAAATCCGAAAGTGAACAGGAAGAATAACACACCCGTCAATAACCCGAACCCTATTTGCGAAACCAATACTGTCAATAAAACCGAAGTAAACCCATGGCTTTCAAACCACAACCAGTCTATATAAAAAGAAAGGATTTTATCAGCAAACAGCGAGCCAACAAAAACAACCGCAGCCAGAATAAACAACCACTTTTTAAGTGTCTCCATCGTTTTAGCCTAGTTCTGTTTCCATTTAATGGAACAACCCATGGAGGGAATCTGTTCGTCAGGAATTTCATTGCCAGCGACAAGACAATCCAGAGCTTCTTTTAAGTTTCTCTGGGTCACCTTTTCTTCATGCTCCCAGTTGTCATCGATTCTACCTCGATACAAAAGTTTCCTCTCTGGACCATAAACATAAATATCGGGAGTACACACAGCATCATAGTTACGGGCGGTCTCCTGGGAGGCATCAAACAGATAAGGGAAGTTTATTCCTTTATCATTTGCCACCTTCTTCATATTTTCCATGGAATCATCAGGGTAGCGTTCCGCATCATTGGAGTTGATACCCACCAACTGAACACCATTTGGGCCTGTCTCTGCCTGTAAATCAATCAACCGTTGCAATACCGCTTTTACATAAGGGCAATGGTTGCACATGAAAATGATCACCAGGATATTTTTATCCGAAAAACTGTCCAGAGAGTACATTTTCGAATCCACTCCCGGAAGCTTGAAATTCGGAGCCGGGGTTCCCAGCGGAACCATTGTTGAATGCATTAAAGCCATGACAAGTTTTGAGGGCGATAATTATTCATTATCAGAACCCTCTTAAAAAGATTATTGAAAGAGTACTTATCCTTGAAAACCAAAGATCAGGGTCATGCTACCAACCTTTGGGAATGGGCTCAATATAAAATCCCTCTCAAGCTGAAGACTTACAGGTCATCCCCGTAACACGGCAGGTATAACAGGCAGGGTGCGCAAGTGGAAAGGGACGAAGAGTTTCCTCTATATTGCTACCCATGCGGGCCTTTGGGTTATCAACAAGGATAGGACAGACATACACACCTTCTCCCGTCGCCATCCGTGAAGTTGAACATTGGAGTTGTGTAATGTCAAAATTCTCAAAGCAGGCTTCTGTTACCCGCTCTTCGGAATTATAAGCACGATGATTTTCAGCAAGTTTCCCCAGCTTAAAACCAGGCAAAATCTTGATTTGTGGTTGCGGTACCTTGTTGTCCCTAAGAAAATCTAAAAACTTTGATTCCATCTCCCCATCTTGTTCCTCTTCCCAGGAGCGTGTGATAGTGAGTATCGGCGAAAACCCGGCTCGGGTCAGGTGTTGGATTCCTTTCAAGGCCTGCCTGAAAGAATTTTTACCACGTATCGCATCGTTAGCAACTTCGTCAAAACTTTCCATGCTCACTCGAAAACGCAGTAAATGTTCAGACGCATCCTGAATATCTCTCAACCTTTGTGCTTTCTCAGCGGTAAACTGGGTTCCATTTGTCAGGACATCAAGCGGGCCATAGCGTAGTATCTCAGCAAGAATTTCAAAAATCTCCGGGTTGATAAAAACTTCGCCCCCGGTAATGTAATAGTCCTTCACACCCAAAGACTCAGACTCCTCCAGTCTTTCCTTAACCTGGGACAAAGTCATCATTGCAATGGTATCGTTCTTTGGACCACAACTGATAAAACAATGGGCACACTCCAGGTTGCAGAGGGTGCCCCCAACCTGCAACCATAATGTTTCAAGTTTCTTCAAAGGCACTTCGGGAACTGCCCTGTTGTTGGTTTTTTTTACCTGAGCAACCATATGTTACGGCCCTATTGTAAAAAAAGATGCGAATTTTCTCTCGCTATGAGCGACTCGCTCCCCCTGGTAACTTTTAGTATAGATTAAAGGGTGAATCTTACCTTGAAAAGTTACAAACCTGACGACTCAAAGGAATCGCTGACATTGCGTATACGTAATTTGCGACGCAGCGCCGCAAAGCCCGCTGATGTTTTTCTCCCAAGCCCAGACTTGTATACGGGAGTCACCGCAAGACGGGCCTGGAGAGGGTCTTCAGTAAAAAAGCGCGTATCAAGCGGGCTTAAAAAACGACAAGTCGGATAAAGCCATTTTAAAGGGAGACGGTTTCGTTGAATCGCCATGTTCATATACTCTGCAAGCTCTACTAAATCACGGTATCCGTCAGAGGTTTCGCTGCTTTCACGTTGCAAATAAATTAAAGGAATGATTCCTGAATCCACTAGCCGGTCAACACCTTCCTTACATCTGGGTAGAGGTTCCAAACCCAAAACCAGATCGGTCCACACCGTACCGGGAGGGAAAATCCCTGCAGCATATTCCAGAGCTGAATGAACCTGCTTGGCTGTCATCTTTTTTTTGGACTTGATCGTCCCGGAAAAACCACCCAGTGGAAAATTAATAATATCGAAACCCGAGGCGTACATGAGGTCAATGGTTCCCTGGTTTGAAGGGGGAAAGCCTTTCAAGGCAACAAAAGTATTAAACCTTTTTTTAATCGCCTCGACCAGGGGTGCCAACCGGGCAAACCCTCGGTCCGCCTCCTCACAAAAATCCATATTTAACTGCACCAGATCCGCGGCACCTTCTTCGAAGGCAGACTGAATGACAGACAAAATAACTTCGATCGGCATACTCAGCTTTTTGCCTTGCCCAATAGCACGGAGAAATATGTTCAGACAATAACCATCAAGACAAATATTTTCAGATACCGGGGTACGCTGCTTTAACTGCTGCTTTAAAAACTCAGGAACCTTGATGACACCAACATCAATCTCCCCTTCCTTCATATGAATGCGTAATTGATCTCCATGGCAGACCAGTTTTGGGCCGTCCTGGTCTTGTGCAATCAAGTTTGTTTTGACAATGAAATCTTCAGCCAAAGCTAAAGTGATTTCTTCTCCCGGCTTTCCGGAACACAGCCCGCCAGCAACTTCAGAAAGCCCCTGAATTATGTTTGGAATCAAAACTCCTCTCTGTATCAGACCGAGCTTAATTTGTCCGTGATAAACCTTATCCATAACCATTATTGATCCAGAATTTTCTGATGAATGCCACCGAATCCGCCCGATGACATGACCAGAACCACATCACCACTTACAGCATTATCTGACATAAATCCTACAATGTCGTCCACTTCCTTAATAAAATAGGCATCGCATCCCTTTTTTTGCAAACAACTCACAACCTTCCCAGGATCCAATCTTTCTTCCTCACTGATTTTTTCAGGCGCAAACAATCCTGCAATAATCACTTTGTCGGCACCGAGGAAGCTATCGGGAAATTCCTGTTCAAACACCTTGCGCCTTGAGGTGGCTGACCGAGGTTCAAATACTGCCCACAGTCTTTGGCCAGAATATGCCTCTTTTACAGCTTCTATGGTCAAGCGAATGGCAGTTGGATGATGAGCAAAATCATCAAGCACTGTTATGCCATTATTAACTCCAACCACCTCTTGCCTTCTTTTGATACCTTGAAAAGTTTTAAAAGCAACGTTTATTTCTTCTTCAGTCAGGCCCAGTCGCAAACAAAGAGCCGCTACAGCCGCCGCATTTTCCACATTATGTCGGCCAATCATTGCTAATTGAAAACTTGCTTTTGTTCCACCCTTAAAGGACAGGGTGAAGTCACAGCGCCCATCTTCGAACCGGTAACCTTCTATCAACCAGTCAGCCCCATCACTGTAGCCATAAGTCTCAATCCTGCACACCGCATTTTTTAATACATCCTGAATGTTTTTATCATTATGTTTAACCAGTATAATCCCATCTGGGCGAATCAGGTTCACATACTTGCGAAAAGCCTCTTTTATCTGGTCAAGATCATCAAATATGTCAGCATGGTCAAACTCAATACCTGTCAAAATGGAAGCATCAGGACGATAATGCAGAAACTTGGGACCTTTATCAAAGAAAGCGCTATCATATTCATCGCCTTCTGTAACAAAGAAATTTCCTTCAGGAACCTGATGGTTGTTATCAAAATTTTTCAACCAACCACCCACCATGAAGCCGGGTTTTCTCCCTGATGACTGAAGCACCCAACTTAAAATCGAAGTGGTGGTGGTTTTTCCATGCGTTCCAGCGACTACCAGAGATTGCCTGCCTTCCAGAAAAAAACGAGCAATCGCCGCAGGAAAAGAAGTGTAATTTAACCCGGCCTTCATAACAGCCTGAACTTCTTCGTTGGATTTGGAGACCGCATTGCCGACAATAACCAGATCAATATTTTCAGTTATATTTTCCTTTCTGTAACCCGGCAGAACAGGGATACCCGCATTTTCCAGAAGTGTACTCATAGGCGGATAGATATTTGCGTCCGATCCAGATACTCGATAACCTGCACTTTTTAGCAACCCTGCCAACGCTGCCATTCCGGTGCCGCAAATTGCTATAAGATAAATGCTTTTAATGTCTTTCATAGAAAGGAGGCATTGTAGAAACAACCCAGAGTAAAGTCAACCGGTTGACCATCTCAAGGCAGTGTAATTCGTTTAAGAAAATTTCTTTAATCAATGTTCTAATGAAATATTTCCTTGAGTTGCGATAAATGGTCGATAGAGAAGTCTGGCTTTGCCAGGGCAATTTCATTTGAGTCGCCAAATCCGTGGCTGATCACACAAGTGATTACTTTGGCACGTTTACCCGTTTCAATATCCACAGTGCTGTCGCCCACAAGTACTGCCTGCTCCGGGGAACACTGAAAACATTCCAGCAAATGATTCAAACCTTCCGGGTCAGGTTTTTTGGAATTAAAACTATCGCCACCAATAATGGCATCGAAAAAATCCAGGCTCTCAAGGGATTCCAATATACGCCTGACAAACTCTTCGGGTTTATTCGAGCAGACAGCCTGCTTTTTATCGCTGAAGTGATCCAGGATCTCGCGCCCAGAGGGGTAAAACCGGGTGTGGTTCATCAAGTTGTTTGAGTAGTGCTTGCGGAAAAGTTCAACGGCGCTGGACAAATCGTCAAAACCTGTTCCATTTATCGACTGGCTCATCAACCTTTCAACACCTTTACCAACATATTGTCGGATCGTTTCACGGGAAAGGGTTCTCAGGCCCATTTCTTCCAATGAAAGGTTTACAGCGTCGGCAATGTCAAAAAGGGTATCGACCAGAGTGCCGTCAAAGTCATAAACAATCAATGAAACTTTTTTTCCCACTATCCGAGGAGGAGGCGGGACAATAGTCCACTGAGCCGAGAAAGTGTTTGCAAGCAAAATAAAAACATTGTGATTTTCCTGCTGAGATAGTTCGCTAGAAGTTTGATTCGTAACGATGGGCCTTGACAACATTGTTCTTGTCAAACAAAATCACCAGTCCCTTGGATTGGCCTTCACCAATTGCCTGCCATGTATCCAGTTGATAGGTCCACATGGTGTGCTTGTTTTCTGTCCCTTCTTTATAGGGCACACCAAACCATTCAAGAATTTCGAGTTGGGTGGTAACATTATTTTGAATTTTTTTGACCTTTGAGCTGTCAAAATCTTTCCCGACCGTACCGCAGCCAACCACAAGCATGCAAAGGGCCAGGAGGAAAGCGCGAAGCCGTTTCATGGGTTCCTCCTCCATTCGGGTTTAAACTTTAACTAATATTATGAGTGTAACAAACCTTTAAGAGAAAGTATAACCTTGGGAACAAATTCTAACCAACGCCTGTCATCAGGAATGTTTATACGGATGGTGCTCGTGATATTCGGCCAGGATATTTTCAATACGCTTGTGGGAATGTGTCGGCAGCCGTCCTCCAATGTGGGAAACCACCTGAGCCGCACAATAGGAACCTAAAATTGCCGATTCACTTAACGTCTTCTCGTTGATCAGTCCATAAAGAGCACCAGCGGCAAAAAGGTCGCCGGCACCCGTTGTATCGACCGCATTAACAGGAAAAGTGTTAACCTGAACAGGCTCGTTACCACTTTTCCCGGCAAGTGATCCATTGGAACCCAAAGTCAAAAACAAAATATCCACCCAGGCTAACAGCTTATCAAAAGCCTTGCGGGAATCAGTTTCGCCAGTCATAGCCTGTGCTTCCACTTCGTTGCAAAAAAGAATATCGACATCCCATTGGATAAAGTCTACAAGGCTTTCTTTAAATGTGTTGACCACAAATGCATCACTCAAAGTGAATGCAACGGGAACGCCCACTTTTTTAGCAGCCTTCGCCATATGTAATCCAGCCTTGCGGGTTTCATCACCCGTCCACAAATAACCTTCTACATAAACTGCCTTGGCATCCTGTATAATGGTATCGTCCACATTATCAGGATGAAGCATCGAAGAAACTCCCAGGTTCGTAAGCATCGTGCGTTCAGCATCGGGGGTTATGAGAATCACACAGGTACCCGTGCCTGTATCATCGGAACCAGGTCCGCAAAACCCAACCTCGCAGGACCTCATATCTTCGGTGTAATGCTTCCCGTTTTCATCATTGGCCACACGGCCCAGGTAATAGGATTTTGCCCCCAGAACACTTGCGCCATGAATCGTATTGGCTGCCGAACCGCCTGATGAAAGCTTGCGGGGTTTGGACTTCAGGATATTTAAAATTTTTTCCTGCTCGGCTTCAGAGGAAAGGGTCATGCCGCCTTTGGTCACCGACAATTCTTCCACAAAGGCATCATCAACCTGAACTTCAATATCAACCAGGGCGTTGCCTATTCCTACAAGATCGTAATTCATAAATATGTAAATTTAATAGATAAGGTTTATCAGATAGAACAGAAGTTTATTCTGTAGTTGGTTTGAAAAACATTTTATAGGCCATGAAACCAAATAGTGCGACACCCGCCACAAAAAAAGCTCCTCCTGATGCCTGGGCAATAAGCGCTACAGATTCCTTCGCCGTTCCTGTTGACCCCATACCTGGAGCCAGGTAACCCGATAACATCCAGAAAAGCCCATATCCCAAACTGCCTAACCCGCTTAGCAGAGAGATTCCCAATTGCGCAGTTGGCGGGAAATTAAGCCATGCCACCAAAAGTGAAAAAGCAATACTGATTACACCCATTGTTTGCGAGTGTAAATGGGCCCGTTTCATATAGACCCATGATTTTTTGACCACTTTATCGGCCTTGGCCTGATCGCCTTTATAAACTGTAGATAAGGCATCAGCAGCACCAGCTTTTAAGGTACCTTTTATGCTGTCTTCACAACATCCAAAGGAAAGGCCCATCACTCCTCCGAAAAGGATTGCCACCATTGCGACCAGCACACCGTATTTGATACGCGAAAAATCAATCATGACCTCTCCAGAAAGTATTGATGCTGATACCTGCCTTGAACAGATTCGCTAATGCACCCGGATTTGTCAATTGTAAAATTATTTTTAACAGAGTAGAATTTTTCCCGATGAGATTCCTTTACTATAAAATTAGGTCAATTATTGCCGTATGTATACTCGGTTGCTGTCTGGCATCCCCCCCTTTGGCAGATGCTGAGATTCGTGAAACGGGGATCCCGGAATTTAAGAAAAAAATAACAAAAGTCCTTTCCAGTTCCTGCCTGAGAAAAAACAATTTTGGAATTAAGATTTATTCACTGGACCGAGGTGAATCCCTGTATGAGTTACGTGCCGGGAAACTATTTATCCCCGCCTCAAATTTAAAAATCCTCACTACAGCCGTTGCACTCCAGGTTCTAGGTCCCAATTACCGGTTTCCAACACGGATCTATACAGATGGAGAATTAAAGGATGGTGAGTTAAACGGCAATCTTTATATCAAAGGTTATGGAGACCCGAAGTTTGTAACCGAACAAATGTGGCTTCTGGTCAACAAGTTAAAAAATCTTCCACTGTACAAGGTCAACGGAAATATTATTGGCGATGACTCTTTCTTCGACGACAGAAAACGAGTAAAAACCTGGATCAAGAATCCTGGTGCTCAGGCTTATGAAGCCCCGTTAGGTGCGTTGTCTTTTAATTTCAATACCGTCCAGGCATTTGTTGGCCCCGGAGAAAAAGCCGGACGCAAACCAAAAATTATCATCGAACCTGATACCGAATATATAACTCTCGACAATCAGGCCAAGACCCTCAAGCCCGGCAAACGCGGCAGGTTGATTGTAAATCGGCTGGACCGCAATGGTTTTGATGAGATCACCGTTTCAGGTGGGATTAGACTGAACCAGCCACGCGCCCAGTACTTCTTAAACATTACAGATCCCACACTGTATACTTTGAGCACACTGAAGAAGTATCTTCATCATGCCGACATCAAATTCCGCGGGGAAATTATAGAGGACCGGGTTCCAGAAACAGCAACGGAATTATTAACCCACGAGTCAGAGCCTCTTACCCTGGCACTTCAGGGCCTTAACAAGTTCAGCAACAACTTTGTGGCAGAGCAGATTTTAAAAACTATCGGGGCCGAAAAATTCGGTCCGCCCGGAACCACTCTCAAAGGCCTTAAAGCATTTGAAGAATATTTGACGGAACTGGGATACAGGCAAGATCAGTATAAGGTTCTTGATGGTTCTGGCCTGTCCCGGCAAAATCGTATATCACCTCAAATGATCATCGACATTCTACGCTACGTCAAAAATGACTTCGGAGTATATCCAGAATTTGTTTCTGCTTTGGGTGTTATGGGTGTTGATGGAAATGTGAAAAACAGGATGAGAGGGGTCAAAATTTCAGAAAGAGCACGTGTGAAAACCGGAACCCTGAATTATGTCAGCTCACTTTCCGGTTACTTTCAATCCAGAGATGGTGAGACTTTTGCTTTTTCAATCTTAATGAATAGTTTGAAGTGCTCCAATGGCAGGATCAAAAAACTACAGGACCAAATCATCCGCGAGGGATTAAATTTTCGACGTATTCCTACAGGAAGTGTTGTATCGGAATAACGCTCATCAATCTTTTTATAGCCGGACCCTAAAGATTCTATTGTCTATCCGCCAAAGACCTTGCGGTTTTCTTTGCGGTCTTCCTCCAGGATTTTTTTCCAATCCCTTTTCACACATGGCGCAGCAAGAAAATCCTCATAAATAGATTTCGCAAGTTCCATACGGTCAATACCTTCTGGGGCGACCTGAATATCCAATTGGGCCAAGGCCATGTCAAAGTCCTTATCCAGCAGGGAGGCTGAGTCCATATCACAATCTTTAAGAGCCTGACGAATGGTAGCAGGGTCGTTGCCAAACCGCCTTGCAACTTCATTGATGTTTGAAGGCCGGTATTCTTTTTTGGGACCGATTCCCAAATGGTATGCGCAAAACAGGCTGAAAGGGTCCAGGCTTCCAGTCAATGTCTTCCCTGACACAGAAGAATTCTTTGGGGCAGAAGCATTGGAAGAACGATTAGGATATGGCGCAGTTCTTCCATTTCTTTCCTGATTTGATGTCCTGGCCCCATTTGACCTCATGGAGTTATTGCCGTTATTTCGTTTTTGGCGGTGAGAGTTTTTGCCATTTTGATTTTTGCGATTACTGCTTGAGCCGGAACTGTTTTTATTGGCTATATTGATATGAGAGGTGAGTGCCTGAGTAGAAGAAGTACCAGAGGAAACCCATGGGTGGATGCCCCCTTTTCTTTTTCCCGAGTTCTGGTTTTGATTCTGGTTGTGGTTTTTTCCAGATGCATTTCCCTGGCGGTTTTGAGTTCTACGCTGGTTGCCGCCGTTTTTTCTGAATGAGCCTGTCTTTTTCAAAACGCTGTTCCTTTTGTTATGAGGTTGCGTGTCATGATAATCCCTCCGTTAAAAATCCTAGTTATTGGTCAACTGCTCTAATTCATCGACCAGGGCAGAAAACTTTGTTAAAGCCGTTCTAACAGGTTCGGGCGAAAGCATATCCACCCCTGCCAAACGTAATAAGTCTATTGGATACTTTGATCCGCCAGATTTCAAAAAACACAGGTAGTCATTCAATTCAGAGTCTCCGCCTGAAAGAACTCTCTCGGCCAAAGCATAGGCCGCAGAAATACCTGTGGCATATTTATAAACATAAAAGCTGAAATAAAAATGAGGGATACGGAAACATTCCAGTGACAAACAATCATCCAGAACCACTTCCGGTCCAAAATAAAGCCCCAGAAGATCCGTGTAAATCTTTTTAAAAGGTTCCAAGGTTAAAGGGTCATTATTTTCCATCGCCTTATAGACCTGGTGTTCGAATTCAGCAAACATGGTTTGCCTGTATAGCGTACCGCGGAAGTTATCAATCTCCCTGCAAATTAAATAAACTCTCATATCGCGGTCTATATCCTGACTCAGGAAGTGGCGGGTCAAAAGAGCCTCATTAAAAGTAGAAGCCACCTCAGCCACAAAAATCGTATAGTCGGAATAGAGGTAGGGCTGGTTTTTCCTCGAATACAGCGAGTGCATTGAATGCCCTGCCTCATGCGCAAGGGTGTAAGCGCTATTGATATTGTCTTCTCTATAATTCATGAGGATAAACGGATTCGAATCATAGCAGCCGGACGAATAAGCACCACTGCGCTTACCTTTATTTTCATACCTGTCTGTCCAGCGGTCCACTGACAACCCCCGTACCAGTTGATCAACATACTCTGTACCTAACGGATTCAGGGCAGATTGAATCTCTTCCACAGCCTGATCGAAAGGCATATGCCAATTTATGTCTTTCACAAGCGGGACACTGCAGTCATAAATATGCAGCGCATCGAGATTTAACAGGCGTTTTCTTAAGTTAAAATATTTATAGAGTGGAGCAAGGTTCTGATGTACAGACTCAATCAGATTGTCGTAAACCTCTACCGGGATATTCTCAGCAAACAGGGCTTTAGCACGGTAGCTGGGAAATTTTTTGGCCCGAGAGTAAAACAAATCTTTTTTTATGCTCCCGGCAAGCAATGTGGAATAAGTAAATTGATGCGCTTCATAAGCCTTGTAGTAGGTAGCGAATGCATCTTTCCTGACTCTACGATCATAACTCTGAAGAAGACTTTGAAAGTTTCCGTGAGTGAGGGAAATCTTTTCTCCCTTTTCATCCTCAATCTCTCCAAGTTGCAGGTCGGCATTATCAAGCATGTCAAACGCATCCCTCATGCCCCGTCCCATTTCTCCGGATGCTGCTAAAAGTGCCTCTTCCTTTTCCGAGAGAGTGTGCGCCCTGTAACGCAAAACCTTTTCAAGATGAAACCGGTAAAACTCCAGTTCCTTGTGGTCCAAATACTCGCGCATCCTGTCTTCAGGAATTGACATGATTTCCGACTGAATAAAACTTGAAGCTTTGCTCGCCTCACTGACCAACATCATTATCTTCTCAAAGTTTCCCTGATAAACACTGTTGGTCTTGTCCTCATCATTTTTAAGATGGGAAAATGTATAAAGCTTTTCAAGTCTTCGGGAAAAGTTCATATCAAACTCAAGGCATGCCTTGAGTTTAAGGGCAGAGTCTCCCAAGGTACCGGCAAAGGAAGCGTAATTCCCAACCTCCGCTTCCAATTCCGCCAATTCGGCAGTCCAATCTTCATCGCAGGAATATAACCCTGTTAAGTCCCATTGGGATTCAACACTTACTTCATCGCGCGTAAGGGTACCTGTTTTTGCATCCATGATCAGAAGAGATGAGGAAACATGAGATTCCTGAAGGTGATTAACATTCTTTACTGTATTGCCTGTTCTATAGTTTTTAAATGAATTTCAAGTTTGGCCTGTTTTTCAGAAAGGGTGGTTTTCCTTTTCTCGTCTTTTTCAATGACGTCGGCAGGCGCCTTCTTCACAAAATTCGGGTTGGAGAGTTTCTTATCTAAAAATATGAGGTCTTTTTCAATTTTTTTCAACTCTTTTTCTATGCGATTCCGTTCTTCCTCGAAATCCATCATACCCTCAAGAGGGATAATCAGGTCCATATCCCCAAATACAGAAGATGCGGAAACCTTAGGTTTAGGGATATCCGGCCCTATAGTTATTTGATCCACACGGGCTAATTCGCATATAAATCCTGAATGTTTCTTTAAAGTCGCTTCCAATTCTGCATGGCGGGTTTTGATTAAAACGTTTAATTTCAACCCTGGGTTGAGGTTCATCTCGCCACGGACATTTCGCACCCCCGTAATGACTTCCATTACCTTTCCCATTCCCTCTTCCACATCTTTATCACTTTTTGCGGCATCATATTCAGGAAAAGCACTGATCATAATGCTGTCTCCTTTTTTAGGCAGTTTTTGCCAGATTTCTTCAGTGATAAACGGCATAAACGGGTGAAGAAGTTTCAGGGACGCCTCAAGGACATGCACAAGAACATTTTGCGCAACGGTTTTTTCAGCTCCTTCCTTCTGCAAGCGGGACTTTGCAAGTTCAATATACCAGTCGCAATATTCATTCCAGATAAATTTATAAACCGCCAGCGCAGCATCATTAAACTTAAAATTCTCCAGAGCGTGATTGACTTCCTGCGTGGTGCTGTTCAGTCGACTTAGAATCCACTGGTCAGCGATGGATTTTTCCGAATGTTCGTCCAGTTGACAATTCCCCTCATAACCTTCAAGGTTCATGAACACAAACCGGGAGGCATTCCAGAGTTTGTTACAAAAATTGCGATAACCTTCGATACGGTCCTCAGCCAGTTTAATATCACGCCCTTGAGCGGCAAAAGCCGCCAGGGTAAACCTTAACGCATCTGTTCCATATTCCTGCATGACAGCAAGGGGATCAATCACATTCCCTTTTGTCTTGCTCATTTTCTGCCCCTCCGCATCCCGGATAAGGGCATGGATATAAACATGACGAAACGGCACATCTCCCATGAATTTCATACCCATCATGATCATGCGTGCCACCCAGAAAAACAGGATGTCAAATCCAGTACAAAGAACAGAAGTGGGGTAAAACCTTTTCAATGATTCCGTTTGCTCCGGCCACCCCAATGTAGAAAACGGCCAGAGAGCTGAGCTGAACCAGGTATCCAACACATCTGTATCCTGTTCAAGGTTCGTTGAGGAACAAGCTGAACAGTTTTCAGGTGTCTCCCTGGAAACTTGAATTTCCTCGCAATCCTGACAAGTCCATGCGGGAATCTGGTGCCCCCACCAGATTTGACGGGATATGCACCAGTCTCGGATATTTTCCATCCACTCAAAATAAGTATTTTCCCAAAATTTGGGAACAATTTTAATTTCGCCTTCTCTCACCGCTTTAATAGCTGGTTCCGCCAGTGGGCCTGCCTTAACAAACCATTGCCTGGAAAGATAAGGTTCAACCACTGTCTTACACCTGTAACAATGGCCAACAGAATGGGTCAGGTCTTCTATTTTCAGCAAAATTCCCTGGCTTTTTAAGTCTTCCACCAGTTTTTTACGGCATTCGAAACGGTCCATGCCTTGGTATGCAGGGCCTGCTTCGGCGTTCATAAAACCACTGGGATCCATCACGTTGACGGAATCAAGTTTATGCCGCCGCCCAATTTCAAAATCGTTGGGGTCATGAGCAGGGGTCACTTTTAAAGCTCCGGTACCAAAAGAGGTATCAACATAACTATCTTCAATGAGTGGAATTTCTCTATTCACTATTGGAAGGATTAATGTCTTGCCCTTGAATTCTGTGTAGCGCTCATCTTCCGGGTTGACGGCAACGGCGGTATCTCCCAGCATTGTTTCAGGCCGTGTCGTGGCAATGATCAGAGAACCATCACTTTCTTTAAAAGGATATTTCAAATGATACAGGTGGCCCTGTTTGTCTTCATGCTCCACTTCCAGGTCAGACAGTGCCGTGTGACAACGGGGACACCAGTTTATGATGTAGTCTCCCTTGTAAATCAGCCCCTCTTCATAGAGAGTGACAAAAACCTCTCTGACCGCTTTGGACAACCCTTCGTCCATAGTAAAGCGGTCCCTCTCCCAATCCAGAGAACTGCCCAGTTTTTTCAACTGCTCATTGATTGTCCCGCCGGATTCGTTGCGCCATCTCCACACTCGTTTTACAAACTCTTCACGTCCGAGAGCCTGTCTGTCAGTACCTTCATCGTGCAGTTGACGTTCAACCACGTTCTGAGTGGCAATGCCAGCATGGTCTGTACCCGGTTGCCACAACGCATTAAAACCCTGCATGCGCTTCCAGCGAGTCAGGATATCCTGCAGTGTATTGTTGAATGCATGCCCGATGTGCAGACGGCCCGTAATATTGGGAGGAGGTATAACTATAGAAAAGGGTGGACTATCAAGCTTTTCATCAGCGTGATAAAAATTTTTTTCCTGCCAAAATTGTCCCCAGCGTTTTTCAACTTGCTCTGGTTCGTAATGCTTATCCAATTGTATCATTCAGTGCAAAACTTTCCTGCAGGCAATATAACAAATACTCTCCGCTAAGCCTGAAACGCGCATTGAGAGATTAAAAAAATACAGTCTTAATTTGTGTTTAATTTATAGAGCGGATCATAAATCAGGTTAAAACATGTCCTGCTTTTTAATTTTTTCAATTTCTTCCCGAATCACCCTGCGGGCAATTTCAGGGGTAACCTCTCTCACAACTTCTCGGATGACTTTTAAAATAGCATCGGACAATCCAAAAACTTCCTTTTCCAAAGAAGTGCCCAACGATCTATTCAGCACCTGCCTGACCTCATCGGCAATGGCCTGGCTGAAACGATCATCACCTGATTCATAACTCCAGTCTCTTGAAGATATATCGTCCGTATCTTTACCCTGTCCTGAAAGTCCCGAAATATAATCCAGATTTTCTTTTATATCTTCCGGAGTCGCAGGTCGTTTGCCCACCTCTGAAAACGCACCCGGAGCTATTTTTTCTAACAGGTCTTCAGGCTCGGGAACAATCCCCCCCAACGAGGACAGTTCAGGACGGGATTCCTCGAAGTCAGGCTGGTCCGGTCTGGCCCCCATGGCAAGCTCCTTGAACGTTGAGTCCAGGTCATCCATATTATCCATCTTACGGGGGCGAACTTCCGCAAATATTTCTGGCTCATCATCATAGCTGTCGTCTTCACCGGCATCTAACTCTGCCAGGGATAAAGGCTCACTTTCTTCTTCAATGGAGCTTTGGGGATTTACAGACTCCTTCAACTCTTCAACACCCCGAATCATCTGGTCCATTATGTCGTCATCACTTCCGGATGGAACGACAGGTTCCTGCAATTCCCCGTCCTGCTCGACAGGGCTTTGCAATGTCTCAGAACCCTGCTCTTCTGCTTCCAAATCTTGTTTGCTTTCTTCTACCTGCGACGGCTCAATGACTTCAGGCTCAGAGGGTTGCGGTTCCTCACTGATCACCCCCTCCGACTCAGGAAGTTCAAGTTCCTCCGTATTTAAAGCGGGATCAGATTCATCATCTGCCGGTTCCGGGGCTTCAACACCTTCCGTTGAAAGTTTTTCTACCGACTCCAGCAATTCCTCAAGGCTGGGTTCTTCCTGCACATCCGGCACCTTCAGGTTTTCTAGTATTTCAGCAGCTTCTTCTGTATCATCCGGTTCAATAACTTCAGGTTCAGCGGGAATTTTTGTTTCTTCTAAATCAGCCGCAGAACTGACAGCAGCATCAGAACCTTCAAGCAGATTGTTGACCATAGTCACAATAACATCTGACTTGAATGGTTTTGATATATGATTATTCGCCCCGCAAGCCTTATAACGCTCTTCATCAAAATCTTCAAAATCGCTGGCAAGCAGTAGAACTTTGATATCACTTGTCTCCGGTGAGCCCTTGATTTTCTCACTCAAGTCAAAACCGTTCAGACCCGGCATATCTATATCAGCCAGAACAATATCTGGTTTAAACTCTGCAATTCGATCAAAAGCTTCCTGTCCATCCCCAACGCCTTCAACCACCACGTCCTCATTTTCAAAAGCCATTGATACAATTTTCTGTATGGTGATGCTATCGTCAGCAACTAAAAGTTTGGATGCCATAAAACTCAACCCTTTGGGATTTTGAAAAGAAGTTCAGACAGGACTGGCTCCTAGCTCACGCCCTTTTTTAGCCAGAAGGGCAGATATCAAGAGCTTTCGGATTAATTATTCAGCAAGTTTAACAAAGCCATTGCTTTGCCACCGGCGGCTCGCCAGCAGGGAAGAAAACCATTCAAACTCAACGATTTAAGTATAACATAAAATACCAGACCACAAAAAAATTTAGCCACTATATCCCTTACCAAGCTATTCAATCCTTTTACAAGTTTTAGATAGAGAGTATTCCAACTCTATGTTTTAATATGACTAACAATTGAAGGATCAAATAGTTGGAGGTGCTTATACCTTGATTCGCAGGAAATCGATTCGCTTTTTCAAAAATCAACTTGTATCAAGATGCCTTGGCACAATGACCTTTCTTGGAATCCTGTCGGCTATCTTCCCTGCCACCGTTTTCGCCCTTTATATTCAGATTGATGGTATTGCCGATATTAAAACAAACTTCAGCGAAGGTTGTTCACCTATTACCGATATCGCCAATCAGGCAGAACGGCAGAAAATAGACGCAGTCTTATTTTCAGACTTTGCCCGTAATTCCATAGAGTTCGGAGTCAAACCTTTTGAAAAAATTTTTAAGGACATATATCAGGGACCTTCTGTGCTCGAACGGGGAGCAGGAGGGTATTTGTCAGAAATTAAAGATAACGACCGAAAGTTTGAACGCACTTTACTAATTCCGGGAGTGGAAACCATTCCCTTCTATTTCTGGACCGGAAGTCACTATGATAAAAACCTGATGGCCCATAACCGGGATAAACATATGTTGGTATTTGGACTGCCTTCCGCACAAGAATACGAACAACTACCCTTACCCAACAGTAATTTTTCAAAAAATTATATCAATGAGTTTCTAAATGATTTCTTGATCATCGGCTTCATATTTTTGCTAACCGTAGGAGCCGTATATAAAGGTTATTCCCGAAAAATCACAGTACCACTTATGTTGTTCTTTGCCCTGCTGACCGTGAACAATCATCCTTTTCAAAGCACGCCCTTTGATGCTTACAAAGGCGATCAAGGCATGGAGCCATATCAAAACTTTATAGATTTTACCACCTCCAAAGGAGGGCTGGTTTTTTGGAACCACATGGAAATAAACACCGGGATCAGCCAGAAAGATACCCTGTCTCTGGAAACCCTACCCTACCCTGATGATCTGTTAAAAACACAAAACTACACAGGATTCCAGGCCGTTGGCGACACACCTATCAGGCAGACAGAACCCGGTCAGCAATGGGACCAGGTGCTCATTGAATATCTTGATGGCCAGAGGGGAAAACCCGTATGGGGAATAGGGTCTAATGACTATCTTTGCGAAAACCAGAATGGGGATAGTCTGGGGTCCGTGCGCACCATTTTTCTTGTACGGGAAACAAACCATGAGGCTGTGCTTGAAGCAATGGAAAAGGGCAGGATGTATGCCGTCCGGCAATCCGATGCGAACCGGCTTTCACTTGATGAGTTTGTAGTCAAAGACCAAAAAGCGGGTAATCAAGTAACTTTGGGAGAAGAACTGGTTTCAACTGATTTTCCCGCCATCAGCATGAAACTTCGTTCAGTGCAGGGTGGAAACAAAACAGCCCAGATACAGATCATCCGTAACGGAACCCTGGTGAAAGAAGAAACTGTTTCTCTTCCTTATGACTTAACATGGAGAGATGTCGGCATAGACCGTGTTAAACCCGTATATTATCGCGTCAAGGCAATGGTCTCTCCCACAGACCATTTAGTTTCTAATCCAATATTTGTGAAATTTGTAGACAATATTGGGGTAGATGTTGCCTCAGTCCCGGCACCCGAACCCTCTCCCGCTCCCGTCATGAAAAAACCTGTCGTGACTCAAACTGCTCCAACCGAGCAGCCAAAAGCTCCAAAAATCGCCAGGTTTTCTGGTACACCATCTCCTGCCCCACCGGCTACCTCGGTACCCGCGCCCACCCCACCACAAAACATAGCACCCGTTCCAAAACCTGTTGTGGCCGAACCAGCTCCAGCAGAAACAGCCATGAAAGAGCCAACACTACAAACACCTGTGGTAGAGTCTCCACCCGGTAGACGTTTAAAGGTTGTGACCGATGGGGTTGAACTGAAGAAAGGTCCTGGTCCCGTTTTTCCCAATATCGCCAAGCTCAGAAAAGGGGAAGAAGTGAGTTTGGTAAGACGGACAAACATTGAACTCAACAATAAAAACTGGCTGGTGGTGAAACATAAAGGCAGGTCCGGTTATATCTGGGAAGGCATGGTCCAATGGGCGGACAACTCCGCAGGTAATCAGCCATAAAGTTAATGAGCAAACAAGCGTTTGTCTCGGCATTAGATAACATAATTGCGAACCGAAAATCTGCACCTAGAAAGTTTTTCATCTCCCCACCCCTAATGGGGGAAGGTTATTTTAAATAACCCAAAACCGGTTAAAGCCGGGCAAAACTGTTGCCAGCAAGTTTTTGCTACTGCTCACCAGCCCCACGCTCAGTAGTAGCTGTTTATCTTACTTCCTTTATCGAGTTGGTAGAGGAATAGAGTTTTATCTTCACTGATTTTTTCTGGTGTCATACCTCGCAGGCAAAATCTATAAGAGACAATTCTTACGGAAGGTTTCAATTTCTTTAAAATTTCCGGGAACAATTTATCCATCGCCTGGTGGGTCAGGTAAAGGTAAAGCACGTCTGAAGACCCAGGGTCAAAGTCAAACAAGTTTCCCCGGACAAATTTGACCTTGTCACCAACCCCGTTGATCCTCGCCAGCAAACGGGCCAGTAAAATTTTTAAAGGATCTATTTCAACACCGACCGCATGAGCGTTGAACTCCCTCGCCGCAGTAATCAAAACACGGCCCTCACCACAACCGAGATCACAGATGGTTTCGCCAGGTTGAACTTCAGCAAATCGCAATATTCTCCTTATTGTTCCTGGAAGTAGCGGATGCCATGGAGCGCCAAAAAAAATCGGCAAAATCACCATCGCCGCCAAAAGCAATAAAACAGAAACCAGAACTATTGTATGGAGCTCGACCATGCTAAATATTTTTACTCTTTCTGTAAAAACTTCTAGAAATTTTTATATGCTATTGATGCTGAAATTTTATATGCAAGTCCCTACCCCCGAACAGACAAGAACTATTTCCCCTTATAAAATAGAGCTTTAATCTTCATAAAACTCTATTTACACCTTCCAACCTTTCATTTGGCACGCCTGTTGTTATGTTCTTCTATCGTGTAGTCGATTTCAGACCCAAACCCGGAGTAAAGAAATGAAATCTCACGGGAATAAACCAGTAGCTATATCACCTGGCGAAGAACCTTCTAAAAAAGCTTTAAGAAAGTACGTTTCGGAGTGGATGAATGGTGAGCGGGAAGTGACCAGGCACCAGGTGCATTACCTGGCAACATGCATGAACGACAGGGACCTTGAGTGGCTTCTTAGGAAAGGAATGTTAAATCCCTGAATCGCTTTCAGCCATACTCTCAATCCGCTCTATCTTAATGGTCAGTTCATCCCATTCCCGCATCAGAATTTTTTCTTCAGCCTTAAGTGCTTTCTGTTCTTCTAAAGTTTCCAGCAAACGGGATTTTTGATCGTTCTCATATATGGAGGTTTCTGCAAGCCGTGACTGGATATCCTCATTCGTTTGCATTAAAGTCTCCAGTCTTGACTCCACCTCCACCAATCTTGTCTGCAAAGGTTTCAGGTTTTGATAACGCTGGTTTCTTTCTTCGGCTTCCTTTTTTTTCCTTTCCTTATTTAACTGTGATGACGAAGGCTCTCTTACAACTTTATCTGACGCCTCAACACCTTGCACCTCTTTGGATTTAGCCCACTCATAATCGCTATAATGTCCCGGGTAGTCCTTAACCTCTCCACCATCCACCTCCCAGACGCGGTTGATAAAGCCATCCAGAAAAAACCGGTCATGGGAGATGATCACAAGACTTCCCTCGTAGTCAGAGAGCACCGCCGCTAAATGTTCCCGCGATCTCATATCGAGATGGTTCGTCGGCTCATCAAACAGAATCAGGGAAGGAGGAGCTTGTGTAGTGGCATTACCACTTTTTGATGACCCTCCGCCACAAAGCATTCTTGCCAGAGCCAGCCGGGAACGCTCTCCTCCCGATAAGACGGAAACTTTCTTTTCTACATCATCACCGGCAAACAAAAATGCGCCAAGAATATTCCGTTTCTCAGTGAGCAAAAGCCCGGGAGCAGATTCTTCCAGAGATTGAAAAACCGTGTGGCTATAATTCAATGTCTCTGCCTGATGCTGTGCAAAATAAGATCTTGTAACGTTTGCTCCAAGTTTGATTTCTCCCTCATCAGGCGGCAGCACACCTGCCATCAGTTTTAAAAGGGTGGATTTTCCCGCCCCATTTTCTCCCACCAAGGCCACCTTCCATCCTCTTTCAAGATTGATAGAAAAATTTTCATAAACCTTGAGATCTCCATACGCCTTATTGACTTCTTTAACCTCCAAAACATTTCGCCCCGTTCTCACAGGCTGAGGGAAACGGAAGTGAATCGCCTTTGTGCCCTGCACCGTTTGTACCCGCTCCAACTTGTCCAGCATTTTTATTCGGCTTTGCACCTGAGTTGCCTTGGTATTTTTGGCTCGGAACCTTTCAATAAAACGTTCGACTTCCGCAATTTTTCGGCTTTGATTTGCGGCCTGGGACTCCAGCAATGCTGCCTTATCCTGCTTCTGTTTTTCGTAGTCGTCATAATTTCCGGTATAAACTGAAAGCGACCCGCGGTCGAGTTCAATGATCCGGCTCACCAGGGAATTTAAAAACCTGCGGTCATGAGAAATAATCAGGACACTGCCTTCATAGGATTTCAGAAAATCCTCCAGCCATACAACAGACTTCAGGTCCAGGTGGTTCGACGGTTCATCCAGCAATAAAATATCAGGACTTTGCAACAACAAGCGCGAAAGCTCACACCGCATTCTCCAGCCACCTGACAACCGGTCAAGAGGTTGATCCCATTGTCCGGATTTAAACCCCAGTCCCTGAAGAATGATTTTTGCCCTGGCTTCCCGGTCATAACCCCCTAAGCGTTCAAACTCGTGTTGCAGCTCCCCATATCGTTCATGGAAAGTCTGATCCGACTCCAACCTCTCCATTTCGGTTTTCACCTTGAAGAAATGTGGATCTCCAAGCACCACCCTTTCAAGAACGGTTTCGCTACCGCCTTCCATTTCCTGTTCCAGTAAACCCAGGCGCAATCCCTTTCGCAGTGTTACCTTGCCCTGATCCGGCATCGCGCCTCCTGTTATCACTTGAAAGAAAGTGGTCTTGCCTGTACCGTTTTCCCCCACCAGCCCCACCTTTTCTCCCTGACGCAAATGGAAGCTGACATTCTGAAACAATATTTTTGAACCAAATTGTTTACTAACCTGCTCGACAAAAATCACTGGACGCCATGCCTTTAAGGAGTTGATCTGAGTTTAGGATTGAATGCTTCCCTCAACCCTTCACCACAAAGGTTGAAAGCCAGCACGACAAAGAGGATGGTGAATCCGGGAATAAACATCAGCCAGGGAGCGTCGAACAAAAATGTCTTGCCATCCGCCATGATATTTCCCCAGGTAGCGTCCGGGGGTTGCACACCAAAACCCAGAAAACTTAAAGCGGATTCGGTCAGAATGGCCGTAGCCACACCAATGGTCGCTGAAACCAGAACAGGAGCTATAGCATTTGGTACCATATGAATAAAAATAATGCGCCACTCGGGAATAGCCTGGCTTTTGGCAGCGATCACGAAATCCTGTTCCCGGAGAGCCAGAAACTCTGCCCGGACAAATCGTGCTATTCCCATCCAACTTGTCAAACCAATCACAATCATTATGTTGTAAATACTAGGAGGAAGCAGCGCGACCACGGTCAGAATCAGGAAGAAGCTGGGGAAACAAAGCATAATATCTACAAAACGCATGATGAGCGTATCGACCGTGACGAAGCCCAGTTTCACCCTGCCATAAAAACCTGCCAGACCACCAAAAAATATTCCTACCGTCAGCGATATTCCCACAGCGACAAAGCCGACGGTTAGAGATACAAAGCTCCCCTCAATCATCCGGGCAAACACATCCCTTCCCAATTCGTCGGTGCCCAACAAATACATCCCCAAGGCAGGCGCGTCATCCCCGGTAGAGACCTTGCTCGTGTATGGAGTGAGTGGTGGCAAAAACTTTTCTGACAACCGCACTGTTTTAGGATTAAACACAACTATATCCTGAGTTAAAACCTTACCCACTATTGCGAGTAAAAATAACATGATTAAAAACCAAAAACTGGCATAAGCCATGCGGTTGCGTTTGAGAATAGTCCAACGCTCCTGAAATAATCCTTTAGAAGGTGGCAGTGCGTCGGCGATTTGTTCGTTCATAATTTTTGCCTAAAATTTTATTCGTGGATCAGCCACTCCATAAAGAATGTCAGAAATCAATGTTCCCAACAAAACCAGTATGGCTGAAAAAAAAGTCAGCGTCAGAATTACGGGGAAATCCCTCGCCAAAATAGCCTCATATCCCAGTCGCCCCATCCCCGGCCAGGCAAAAATGGTTTCAAATATAACCGATCCTCCGATCAGACCCGGAATCATCAGACCAAACATTGTGATGAATGGAAGAAGTGCGTTTCGCAGTCCATGACGATAGATCACCTGATCTTCAGGAAGTCCCTTGGCCCGCGCAGTGCGCATGTAGTCCTGATGAATCACCTCCAGCATTTGTGAACGGACGTAGCGCGATAATACAGCCATGCCCCCTACTGCCGAGATCAATGCGGGAAGCGTCAAATGCCAAACTCGATCCATGGATTTAAACAATAGCGGAGCTTCTTCCAACCCAAAGGTTCTCATGCCGATAACAGGAACATCAAAAGTTTTGACCATGAAAATGATAAGGAGATAAGCCAGGAAGTATCCTGGAAAAGATATCAGCGCATAAGAAATAAAAGTGCTGGTTCTATCAAAATCAGAGTTCCTGTTTATGGCCGCTTTAATTCCAATTGGAAAGGCCAGAAACCAAATAATCAAACTACTAACAATGAATAAGGGAACGGAATTGAGAAACCTGTCCCAGATTTTAGTTAATACCGGCTGATTATCCTTAAAAGACTTGAGTTCTCCCGTAAAAAGGTCTCTAACCCAATATACATATTGTATGTGAAGAGGTTCATCCAAATGGTACGCGGCCCGAATACGCTGGATATCTTCCGCTTTCATTCTCGGGTTGGAAGGATCCACCAAAGCCGGTTCTCCGGGAGCCAGGTGAATCACCGAGTGTGAAATGATTGAGATAAATATCAGCAGAATAATCCTCTGCCAAATGTTTCTTAAAATAAAGTTGATCAATATTGCCTCAAGAACCCATTGGAAGTTATAATTTCGATCATGGACATTCTACAACTCAGCAACTATCTCGACAACCTTTTGGATATCTCATCCATTAACGATTCACCTAACGCCCTGAATGGATTACAGGTTCAAAATACAGGTGAAATAAAAAAAATTGGGCTTGCTGTAGACTTGTGTCAGGCCACCATTGATCTGGCCATAGAAAAGAACTGCCAGATGTTGTTTGTGCATCATGGAATTTTCTGGGGTGGACTGCTACCGCTTCGTGGTCCTTTTTATGAAAAAATCTCTTCCATGATAAGCGCCAACCTGGGTTTGTATGCGGCACACATTCCTCTCGACCTGCATCCGGTGCTGGGCAACAACCGGGCTCTGGCTGATTTGATCGGGATGGAACACCTAGAACCGTTTGGCGAATATGGTGGCATTAAGATTGGTTTAAAGGGAACGGTTCACAAAAAATCCGCTGAAGAACTTGCCCATGAATTACAGGAGAAACTTGGATCACCCGTCAAAGTCATAGGTGAAGGAGAGATTGAGACTGTCGGACTGGTAACCGGTGGCGCCGCGGATATAGTCCAGCAAGCCAGCCGTGAAGGACTTGATGCCTATATCACTGGCGAAGGCGCGAACCATCACTACCATGAAGCTATTGAGGGAAACTGTATTTTACTGTTTGCCGGCCATTATGCCACTGAGACGGGAGGAGTGAAATCGGTGGGTCTGCATTTAGAGCAAAAGTTCGGCATTGCCAGTGAATTCCTCGACTACCCAACGGGACTTTAGATCAGAGCGACCCATTAAAAATCTTCAAGCAAAGATTTCAAACCAGAACGGTAATCTGGATATAGCAGGTTCACCCCAAGTTCTTTTTTGATTTTTTCGTTTGAAACTCTTTTGTTGGCCATATAAAAACCCTTTGCCATTGAAGAAAGTACCGCCTTCTCATAAGGCACAAGCGGCGGCGGTTCGACTCCCAACAAACCACAGGCAAACTCCACCGCCTCCGCTGGAGGACAAGGACAATCATCACTGACATTATAAACTTCTCCAGGCTGGGGATTTTTCATAGAGGCTGCTAATGTTTGCGCAAGATCTTCAGAGTGCACACGTGAAAAAACAAGGCCAGGCTTATCAATGCGCCTGGCGCGTCCCTCCTTTACAGAAACCAGCAGGTTCCTGCCCGGCCCATAAATTCCGACACAACGAAAAATCATCACTGGCAACCCCTGTTCCTTTCCCAGTTTGATCCAGGCTGACTCAACTTCTACGCGTTGGCGATTACGCTCTGTCGTTGCCAATAATGGTGAAGACTCATCCACCCATTCACCATGAGCATCACCATAAACACCCGTTGAAGATATATATCCGATCCATTGAATATTGGCGGCAGCAGTAATTTCTTCGGCAAACTTTTCAAGAATCACATCCCCAGAGGGTTGTGGAGGTATAGTTATTAATAGATGCGTGGCATTGGAAATTGCCTTAGAAACTTCTATCGAAGAATGTGTGCCATCAAAATTAATAGCTGATAAAGTTGATGGCAGGCTTTCATTTTGCCCATCCCGAACTGTTCCTGAGACACTCCACCCTTGAGAAACAAGCTTTTCGGCTAAGGCTCTTGCAGCAAAACCCAAGCCAAAACAAAACAACCTTCCCGGAGGAATGTTATCCTGCAAATCTTTTTTTTCAGTGATATTCAAAGTGTTTCTGGAAGTGATTTATAAGAGCTTTAAAAAAAATGCCTTCCTATTTTTAAGGAAGGCATCCAAAATCAAATTCAGTCAGGTATTGCTCTATATTGCAAACACCCAATTATCCGAAATAAATTAACATTTACCCGTTTACTTTTATTTTCGCGTTCTCCTTTGATACTTTTGTCTAACAGGAACACGATTGTTCAGGAAAAACAGAACCAACGACCCCAAAATCCCCAAACCCATTGGATACACCCAATTTATTTCTGTAGCCATAGCAACCTCAATATTAAAAAGTGAATCGATATTTTTCAAATAACTGGAGCGTTACTACTTCTTTTCCTTCTTTAGAAACCTCTTGCTCAATACGCTTAACTGCCATATTACGAATGAAAGGAATCGGAATTCGAGAGACCTTTTCCAAAGCGTCATCTTCCCACTTAAGAGAAACTTCAACAGCTTCTTCCTTTTCCTGTTCTATCTGCTCATCGCGTTTGAGGTCTTCTTCGGTAATTTCCATACCCATAGCTTCTTTAGCGGATGCGGGCATAATATTGGTAAAAACCTCATCAATGATAGCGGGCGTGATCATCTTATCACCACGCTGACGTGCTCTACCCTCGATGGTTTGTTTAGCCATACCCAGAACAAAGGGTGGAACCTTCTCCATTTTTTCAAGCGCCCCTTTGCTCCAAGGCATACCCTGGGGAGTAGCAACTTCCATATAGTTTTTAAATTTTTCAACGATATCGTCTTTTTTCTCAGTGCGCAGGGAGAGAAAGTCTTCTATCTCCTCTATCACTTCCACCTTACGTGGGCTCTGGCGCATTTTGTCCTTAGCCACATCAAAGGCATCCATCGTCAACTCTTCAAACCCGAAGCCTTTGACCCTTTTCGAAACAAGCATCATGGACTCATTTCTTATTTCGGTCAGGTAATCAGAAGTCACTATTTTAAAACCTCTCTTAACGCAACGTTGCACCATCAGCTTGCGTATTCCCGGACGCACAAACTCCGGAGCGTGCTTAACCCTCTCCCAGGCTTCCTCTGCCCATTCAACACCATTTTCCCTAGCATAGGGGTGGTCGACATCAGCGATTTTTATTTCTCCGGTTCCCATAAATAAACCAAAAGGTTGAAAGTTTTACATGTATTATTAAAAAGATTGTATTATAAGATCAAACCAATAAATCAAAGGCTACACAATTCCCTTCATGTAAAAGGGTTGAATATATCAAGCTCTGATTTTATAAAGGCCTACTTAAAAACTACTTGAACCTCAGGATAATGTCAATTAATTTGAAGTTTTTTCATAATCCGCCCATATTCAAAAGCAACTGACCCGATATGCGACAATCCCGAATAGTTTATTTTTTGTTTTTTATTTCCGGCATTACCGCCCTGACCTATGAAATTGTCTGGACAAGAATGCTGACACTTGTATTCGGCCACACCGTATTTTCAGTATCGGTTGTGCTGGCCGCATTCATGGCAGGTTTAGGTCTCGGCAGTTATCTTTTTGGCCATGCTATTGACCGGTTACACGAAACAAACGGTTCAAATTCAAGTGGGAATGCCTCTTCAGCCCTGCTTGCATACGGCTGGATTGAAATCCTGATTTTTGCCAGTGGTGCATTGCTCTCACTCTTATTCGCAAATTTTTCTGAGTTCTATGCTTCCCTGCACAGTTTCATTCCCGAATCGGTGCCCTTGCAAAATTTTATAAAAATATTGTTTTCCTTTGGCATGATGCTTATTCCCACTACATTCATGGGAGCTACACTGCCAATTATCAGCAAATACTGCGTCACAGATGACAATAAAATGGAAGCTCAGATTAGCCTGCTCTATGCCCTCAATACTCTTGGTGCCGCATTGGGTTGCCTGATAACTGGATTCTTTCTTATGGGAACGTTTGGGGTTCTGCAAACAGTCCTTTTGGCAGCTGGAGCAAATTTGTTAATAGGACTCAGCGCATTGAGCATTTATCTTGAAGGTTCCCCAGGCGCCAATTGGAAGTTTTGGCTTCCCCCTATACGCATTCCACAGTTGAACCTGAACTCAGATCAAAAGTTATGGGTAACCATAAGCTTTATATGTGGATTCACAGCACTGGCTTACGAAGTATTATGGACTCGCCTTTTAGTATTCAGTATCGCAAGCACTGTTTATTCATTCAGCATGATGCTTACGGTTTTTCTTTTGGGAATATTTTTAGGAAGCCTGCTTTTAATTCCACTTTCGTCGCGAATCCATAATATCCGGACAGCTTTAATAGTACTTCAGGCAAGCACAGGTCTATACGTCATCGGTTCACTTTACGGGATCGAATCAATCCTATCCTCTCCCTGGAACGGATATAACCTGACACAACCTACAGACGCATTTTTACGTTATTTCAAGGACTCCGCAGGACTCATGCTTGTTCCCACACTTTTATTGGGCATGTGTTTTCCCCTGTTAATAAAAGTTGTTTCAGGAGGCCATCAAAATGTAGGGAAAGCCACCGGCCAGATATATTCGGCAAATACCCTGGGAGCAATCTTTGGATCGCTGTGCGCAGGTTTTTTATTTTTACCCAAACTGGGATCCCAGGTGAGCCTGACTCTGGTTGCCACCTTGAATCTTCTGACCACGGTTTTACTGTTCCGCACCGGCGATTACATGGGCCAAGCAGTGCGTAAAGGGCTGACCGTCGTGTTTGTGGCCTTGGTCCTGTTTATCAACATGGCCATCCCCTATGATCTATTGAACCCGTTTTTCATGCGCGACAGTGCCGGAAAACGCAATCTCAAAAAGTTGATTTATTTTGAGGAAGGCCTCTCCGATACCGTAGCTGTTTTCAAAGATGATTATGGAATTCTGGATCCAACCGCTAAACGGCTGATCACAAATGGCATTTCAATGTCTGCCTCCAACCTGATCGCAACACGTTATATGAAGTTATTCGCGCACGTTCCTATTCTCTTGGTGGACAAGCCCGATGACGTTCTAGTGGTCTGTTTTGGAACCGGCCAAACTACCGGCGCGGCAGGATTGCACCCACGAGTCAAAACTGTAGACAGCCTGGAGCTTTCTAAAAGTGTCATTAATGCGGGAGAAATGTTTGCCGACCAGAATCATAGCGCATTACATAATCCAAAAATAAACTTTGTTATTCAGGATGGCAGAAACCATCTATTGACCACACACAAACGTTACGATGTCATCACGTCCGAACCACCGCCCCCACGCACCGCATTCACAGTAAATTTGTATACCCGGGAATATTACGAGCTCCAGAAAAAACGTTTAAAACCGGGAGGAATTGCCGCTCAATGGATCCCTTTGCATAGCCAGGGAGAGAAAGAAGTGGATATGCACTTCAAAACCTTTAGCTCCGTTTTTCCATACACCATGGGGTGGATGTCGGTCGCAAATGAGATTCTTATTATAGGCTCTGACCAACCTATTAAGATAGACTTTGAAAAGTTAAAAACCCGCCTGGAAGAACCCGAAATTAAAAAAGCTTTAGCCGATATTGAAATTCCAAATATTTTTTCCTTCCTCAGCAATATCTGGCTCCTGGATGAACAGGTTAAAACCCTAGGGAAAGGCCACCCGCTTATAACTGACAACCACCCTTCCATTGAGTTTTACCTGGACCTGGGAAATGTAATAGATGTCTCTGGAAGGGAAAAATATGTGTTCAACAGGGCCACTTTTGATCAGATAGCCAATTATGTGGATAACCTGTCAGAAACAGACAGAATGACGTTGAAGCCGTATTACGATGCAATGAACCTTTACCAGCGTGGTGTGATGTACAGCAACAGGGGGCAGTTGTTAGAAGCCCTGAATATGATAGAGGACAATAATCTTGTTCGCTACCATTTACAAGCTGGCAAAGAACAGATAGCCCGACTGCTTGAACAAGTGGAACAAAATCCCGATAATTTTGGAAACCTTCTCAACCTGGGCCATAGCTATTATCAAATTGGCGAATACGAAAAAAGTGTCGGCTTTCTAAAAATGGTCCTGGAGAAAAATCCTAACCTGAGTTATGCACATTTATATATGGGTTACAATCTTCTTGAAATGGGAGAAAAGGAAAAAGCGCTGGATCATTTTCAAAGCACCGCTAAAAATGACCCAAGTCAAATGGGAACCGTAATGCGGGAAATTGGCTTGATCAATCTTCTTAAACAAACAGAACAAAACCCCGACGACAAAGCCCTCAAACACTCTGCCGCAGAATTTTACAACATGAAACAGGAGTACCTGAAATCATTGGAATACACTCTCAAGTCTCTGGAAGAAGACCCCATGAACCTTAAACTTTTACAAAGCATCGTTATCAGCTATCGAGGCCTGGGTGAAGTCAAAGAAGTGATCATGTATGGAAATCGTTATAGTCTGATTGACCCTGATGAAATTCACCTTCAATTCATCATGGCTGACGTTTATACCAAACTCCTGAAATGCCAGAAAGCCATACCGCTTTTGAAAGAGGTTTTGAAAAAAGACGATACCTATCGAAATTCCCAAAAGCTTTTGGACTCCTGCGAAGCCTCTCAAAAAACCCAACCTGAAACCATTTAAAGTAATCGGCATAACCTATTTATTAGATTGCAAGCTAGTTAAAATTAAAAAAAGCCAAAGCTTGTGGATGCTTTGAAAAATGCACTTCCTGATATGATTAAAATTGTTCAGGAACTCCCAGATACTGAATATGCATACATACTAAAGGTTTATCGCCATACTGACACATTAGGTTCTGCTCGCTGAAATCCAATCTAAATCAAGTAAGACCTGAAATAAATTTACGAAAAAATTTAGCGAACGAAGCTGCTAATTGGAAAGCCTTATTCTTAACCCAGGAATTTCGGTCAAATAAGTCTTTATGGGTTTGCTTCAATAATTTAGGAATTTCCAACTTTTCAGGACAACGCTCCAAACAATCTCCACATTCGGTACATTTTGAAGCAAAGTTCCCCGGGAACCAATGTCCTTCACCTTCAAACATGTTGTATCGAAACTTTCCGTAATCCACCATGTCGTAGGCTTCCAGCAAATTTCGAAAACGCAGCACTTCGGGAATATTAATCTCTTCGGGACAAGGCAAACATTCCGAGCATAGAGTACATAGTTCAGATGTATTAGAAAGAAGATTATCCATCTTTTCCTGAAGAATACGGGTCTCTGGCGATATATAGTCATCCCCGTTCAAGATCGAAAGGTTTTGATGGAAATGCTCTGGCTCATGAATCCCCATGCTTAAAGTCGTGACCTCAGGATAGCTCAAGCAGAATTGTCCATTAAACTGGATAGCTGTTAAAGGGTGACAGGTTTCCTCAACTTTTCGAGAAGGTTTCCACAACAAGCCACCCTTTTCATTAGGAGAGATGATGAACACGCCAATATCCTTCTGTCCCGCCAATCGCACCGCCTCCTGGTTACGCTGAAAAAAATAATAAAAATGCAGATTCATGAAGCTAAAAAGATCCGTATTCAATGCTTGCATAATAACATCCAGAGGACCATGCGTGGAGAAGCCTATGTGCCGGATGATTCCCTCCTCCCGTAGTTTATGTAAAACCTCCACCGGTCCTCCCGGCTTAACCGCAGCCTTCAGTCTTTCTGCATTATTGATCCCATGCCATCCATAAAAATCAATATAGTCCAGTTGCAGACTGTTCAATTGTTCTTCAACCAGTGCGCGAGTTTCATCTCCTGTCATCGGAGCTCCCTTGGTCATCATCTTGAAACTCTCGCGAGGCACACCCAATTCCTTCAACGCAACCCCAAACAGGTTTTCACTCTTCATATATCCATGCGCCGTTTCAATATGATTGATACCAAGTTTCAGAGCCTGCCGTGTGATTTCAATACAATTTTGTACTGATTCAGCAGGAAGATACGTGCGAGGTGGATTCCACCCATGTTTAAAACGCATTCCTCCAAGAGTAATTACCGATATTTTTTCTTCTGTTTTTCCAAACCGACGATATTCCATAATTATTTAGGATGATGCTCGGCTCATTCCGTTCCAACTCTTACGATTATTACTTTAGCGAACGCAAACCTCAAGAAAGTCGTTGAGGCCAAAAAGCGCATAGGCTATACTATTGAAGTTAAATAACTTACACTATTCAGCCCAGAGCATGTCTGGCCTTATTAAGCCTGAAATAATTCTATATGACGTCTTTTAGATTTATCCATTGCTCCGATCTTCATATTGACAGCCCCTTCAAAGGCCTGGCTTCTCAAATGCCTTCAATCTCTCAGCGTCTTCGGGAGTCCACCTTTCAATCATTCAATAATATCGTAAAACTCGCTGTAGACGAAAAAGTTGATGCCGTTCTTATTGCCGGAGATATTTTCGATGGGGCAGATCGAAGTTTACAGGCACAATTAAAGTTTCGACGAGGTCTTCTGGAGTTGTCCCAGAAAGGGATTCCTTCATTTATTGTGCATGGCAATCATGACCCGTCTAACAGCTGGTCTCATACAATGGACTGGCCAGAGAACACCAATATTTTTCCTGGGAACAAAGTAGAGCGCCTCCCTGTTATCAAGGAAGGAAAAACTCTTGCCTGGGTATACGGAATCAGCTATCCACAAAAAGAAGTGAACGAGAATCTCGCAATAAAGTTCAAAAAAGAAAATGACCAGGGTTTTACAATCGGTCTCCTGCACACGAATGTCGGGCAACACCCCGGGCATGACAACTATGCTCCATGTAACTTACAAGATTTAATAACCAGTAATTTTGATTACTGGGCTCTGGGGCACGTGCACGATTTCAAAATTCTACGTGAAAATAATCCATGCGTTGTTTATTCAGGAAACACCCAGGCAAGACATTTAAAGGAAGCGGGCCCAAAAGGTTGTTGCCTCGTCACCCTGCACTCTAAGGCACCCGCAAATATAAGATTCGTTCCCACCGATGTAGTGAGCTATCGTTCTGCTGACGTTGATGTCAGCAGCGCCGCCAGCATTACTGAAGTATTGAGAGCGATGCAGCTTAAAGTGGAAGAGCTTGCCAAAGCATCTATGACTCATGAAGGCCTTGTAACCCGTATGGTTTTAACCGGGAGAACTACAATACATAATGAGCTACAAAAACCCGGAACGCTCAAGACTTTAGAGGAAGAAATCAATACCTTCTTTGAAGTCCATTCGCCCTGGATTCTGGTAGATCTTTCCTCCCAAACGGCTGGCACTTATGACATTGAATCATTAAAAGAAGGAAAAGATTTTGTCGCCGACCTGTTAAGTCTTTGTGGAGAAGGTCAGAGCAAGGAGTTACAAAGTAAAATTCAAGAAGCTATAAAGCCCGTATTCGAATCATGGGCAGGCAGAAAATATTTAGAGAGTGACCGGGATATTGAAAGCATCACTATAAAAGCACGCAACCTGGCACTTGATCAACTGGTCAACCGCGAAAACCAATAAGGGAAGTAATGCAATTACGCGAAATTCATATAGACGGCTTTGGAATTTTTTCTAATAAACGAATCACCGGGCTAACACCCGGAATCAATATCATTTATGGAAAAAATGAATTTGGGAAAACAACACTGCTGGAATTTATACGGCGTATCCTTTTCGGTTTTCCGACTAAAAAAGAAAAAACCAACCTATATACTCCTGTTTCTGGAGGTTCACTCGGTGGAAGTTTAAAAGTCGTGCTGCAGAACAGTGAAGATTTGATCATATCAAGAAGCCCGGGAGCTCATGGAGGCAATGTCAGGGTTTCAACCCCCAGCGAAGTCCTGCAAGGTCAAACTGTTTTAAACCATCTTCTTGGAAATGCCTCAAAAGATATTTACCGAAATATTTATGCTTTCACGATCGATGAACTGCATGACTTCAACACTCTTAACAGCGAAGAAGTCAAAAGCCGCATATATGGCGCAGGACTCGGACTGGGGAATATTTCGCTTAAAGACATAGAAAAAGAAATCGAATCGTATTGCACACAAATTTTTCGACCTCGTGGCTCCTCACAAATGGGCGCTTTGATGGAAAAAATCAAAGTCGCGGAACTTGACATATTACAAATACAGAAAAACCTGTCACTCTTTGATGAGCTCCAAGAAAAACATAACAGGATGTTGAAGGAAAAAGTCAAAGTGCAAAATTCCCTGGAGGATCTTGAGTCGGGAAAACGAACCCTGGAAACACAAGTCAGGCTTTACGAAGATACTATCCAGTACCTGGAAGCACAAAATAAACTAGAGACTCTTGAAGACATTTCCCAGTTCCCTGAAAACGGACTGAAGACTTTTGAAAGCATGAAAACGGAAAAGAAAAATCTGTTCCTTCGCATTGAAGAAGAAGAGTCTGCCCTACAAACAATAAAAGATAACCGAGAAGCCCTGACCGTAAACCATGAACTGTTAAAGCATGAAGAAATTGTCAATCGACTGCAACAATCTATACAATCCGTTTTATCAGTTTCGCAAGATCTGGATAGAGTTCGCTTCGAGCGGGAAGATCTGGATATGCAAATTGCCGAAGAAATCAAGTCCATTGACAGGAACTGGAATGAAGAATCTGTGATGACTTTTGACTTAACCGAGGCAGAAAAGGGCCAAATAGAAGAGTTTTATGACAGTTTTGAAAGCCTGAGAAAAGAAAAAGCTCTGTATCAAGACAGGCTTGAAAGTCATCGCAGGACAAAAGCTGAAAAAATGTCAGAAGGCTGGAATATCCCGGAATGGTTAAAATTGTTCTATTACGGTTTCACGGCAACAGGACTGCTGGGAGTGATCCTTGGTGGATACTTTATGAATATCCCCCTATTAATAGTAGCAATGGTTCTTATTGCAGGAGGTATTTTCCTTTTTAAGAAAACATTGAAGAGCAAAAATGATTTCAGCAAAGAAGATCTGGCTGAGAAAAACCTTTCCCGCCAATATGAACAAAAACAAAAAGAGCTGGACGACAAGTTCGAGGATTGGCGACAGTGGCTGACAGACAGAAACCTTGACTCAAGTATCGCCCCAATCACCACCAAAAATATTGCAAATACAGCTCGACAGATTAAAAACATGATCGCTCAACGGTCAAGACTGGATGAACGAATTCAGCAAATGGAAACCATCTGTGAGCAGGCCAGAGAAAATGTTCAAGCTCTCGAATCACTGGTTCCGGGGGTCTCTTTAAAAAATGATCTGCATATAAATATTGAAGTTATTTGCAAGTCTTTTGATGAACATAAATCCAAACGTGAAAAGAACAACTTGCTGGAAATTCAATATAAAAGCCAAACCGACAAACTCAAAAACCTTGAAAACCATTACGAAAAACTTTCTGACGATCTTACAAAGTATATCCAGTCAGCTGGCGCGAAAGATTCAATGGATTTTATGAGTAAGCAATCGATCATGGAAATGAAAAAATCTTTAGAAGAAACAATCTTTCAGAAAAAAGGAATCATACAATCAAATATAGGGCTGGGAGAACATTTTGAAAAGTTTGTGAATGCCATCCAATCCTCGCCTTTTGAAGAAACCAAGCAAAAGCTTAGCAGAATAAAAGTTGAGCTGGATGAACAACATGCAAACCGTGAACAGCTATTGCAAGATATAGGTGAAACCTTAAATGAGATTGAAAAATTATCTACCAATAACGATCTGCTTGCAAAACAAACGGAACTTGAAACCATGAAGCAACAATTGCAATCTTTGGCCCGTGAATGGGCTGCATATAAAGGAGCTCTGGTTCTTCTCGATTCCGCCAAGCAAGAATACGAAAAAACCCGACAACCTGGAGTGATCCGCTCAGCAGAAGGCCTTTTTGCCCAAATCACCGGGGGCAGTTATCACCGAATCATCAAAACCATTGATCAGGATGAGGTCTTGATTGAAAATGACCGGCATCAGAGAAAAGGGGTTCTCGAAATGAGCCGGGGAACGCGGGAACAACTTTATCTTGCCATGCGACTGGGTTTAATCGATGAGTATGAAACCCGTTCTGAACCACTCCCAGCAATAATGGATGACGTGTTTGTAAATTTTGATGATGAGAGAGACAAACATGTCATAGAAATTCTCAATAGTTTCAGCCAGCAGCGCCAGGTTCTGGTTCTCACCTGCCACCAACGCTCCCTGGATTCCTACAAAGACATCGGCGCTAATCTCATTAAGGTCTGACCCCTATCCGGTTTCTGGATTCGTAAATGGATCTCGGAGTGATTGGAGAATGGATGTATGACACTCACCAGGATCAAGCCACCAATTCATTTGATAATGATATTTCAGGTTGACTCCAGCTCACTTTCAACAATGCGGCCAGCAACGAGGCCATATTCGGCTGGGTTCGGGATATCAACAGCTAGGCCCGGATCTTACTCCTGAAAGCCGCCACAGGTTTGGTAATAATTGGCTCCTGACTAAAGAATTTCTTGCTTTAGTCAATCAACCTGCCACAGACTTCTTTTTACCCTAACGTGACGATGAAATCCTGCAAGTTGGACTCGCCTACTATTTCTGATTTTTTGTATTAATCCGATAAGTCCTCCATATAAACTTCACTCTTTGCCACATTGATTAGATGATGGTAGACTGGACCTATGCATACTCTCTTTAAATTATCAGTTATATTCCTGTGGTTTGTTTTACCTGCTTCGCTTCACGCCAACACATTCCACAAACTCCTGAAAGAAAAATACGAACTGGAAAAAAAATTCGATGTTCAATCGCTTGAGTGTTTCCCCTTCATAAAAAATATAGGGTTTACCGAAGATCAGGTCCCGCTTATAGAGCAATGCCTGACCGGCACCCGAACCTTGAAAGAAGTTTTTTTCAGTTCCGGGAACCCCGGTTATAAGATTGTCGGTATCAGCGACCGGTTTTTAAAAACCGCAGGATTCCACACCATCCTGATTCCCTGGAACGCCCCTAAGGGTGAAATCAGCCAATTCCTTAATGAGCAACTGAGTCGGGAAGACCAAACTGCGTTTCTGGATAATATCCGTGGGTTAAAAATAAATATTTCAAATAATCTACGTATGCAAAACTTTTATTGCTCACAGGAAATTTCCAATGATGAGTGCCTGAAGGGATACGAAAGCCTGGCCTTGGTGAAGCTTACCAATAACCTTAAAACCAGCGGTTGGCAGGAGATCATCATTACAAGTTCCCACACTTCTCCTGACGGACCTGGAAAACTCGTTCTGGGATACAACGATCCCCCTTCTGAAATGAGAAGGCACCTCCTGAAAGATCCATTCAAAACCTGGAGTCCCAGGCAAAAGATGTATGAAAAAATTCAGGAAAAGTATGGCGGAATTTTTAAATCAAAACTGCAATTGGAAAATCTGGTCTGCGCGGCTGATATATCGATGAAAGAATGTGAACATGGGGCCGACAACCTTGCCAAAGCCAGTCAGAGTACTGATTTCAGAATGCGGCATTGGGGCCGAGTAACACTCAATCGTTATAACACACTTATACAAGGTGATTTTCATGCCTATATACGGTATGACCTTGAACCGGAAAAAATCAAAGAATATTTTTCCCGCAAAGCCCTGAAAACCCAGTCCGCTGAAAAGATGACGCTAGCTGTAAAACTGGAGAAAAGGACCAAAAACAATTCGACGCGACTGAGAGCTGTCTGCGACCTGGAAAATTTACGATCTGATCTTTGCGCCAGTTCATTCGAAACCTTCATCCGTTTCGTGAAAAAAAACCGCGACTACCGGGTGAAAGCACCCTGGGACACACTGATGTTTGTGGATGGAAGTCAGTTAGATCGAGTAAACTTTGCTCTCAATTCAAGCTCCCGCAACACTTACCTTTACATAGATGCCAATAGTGATGATGCTCAAATGGCAACCTATCTCAATCGGTTTTCCACTGGGCGTGGGGCCAACGAATAAATTCCTCTCCCCTGGAGAGAAAGGTCAGGTGAGGGGGATCAAAAACTCCCACATCTCAGCCGTCTTTGCGAGCCCTTGCTATCTGCTTCCCCTGCCAAGGGGCACTCGGCGTGGGGCAATGCGCAATAACTCATTTGTGCCAGCAACAGGTTTTCTCGGCTTAAAGAGTCAATACTAATTGCTACCCTCGCTAGAGGGGCGTGGGGCCAACGTGCAATAGCTATAATTGGCGATAAAAAATATATCTCGGCTGAAAAAGATTTTGATAATTGCCAGCGGAGATTACTCCGCCACTCGGAGTCGGCTAGTGGGAGGTAGCGGTGGTGGTTCTCATTTCTTCCGGGAGGAGGTAATGGCGGGTATCATATTCCATGCTGGTCAATACAAACTGTTTTCCTATACATTTTTTGGAATTTATCACCAGCGGAGCAACCAGGTTCGCGGTCATTTCCGTATAGTTTTCGGGAATCGTTACAATCGCGCGTGTGAGAAAAGAATCGTCAATACCCAGACCCACTCTATTCATATCCTCTTCCAGCAACTTCAGTTTGTAGTCCGGAACGTATACATAAGGATCTGTGATCACAAAAGCCAGATGGGGTGACTGAATTGACTGCATCCACTCCATGGGACTTTCCACATTCGGGTTAAAAGGGAGAAAGGTAAATTGATTTTCCTTTTCAAATCCATATAAACCATCTGGAAATTCGATGATCTGTTTTTCCTCAATATCAATAATGCCGAAGCGGGTTGTTTCTAGCTTCATTTTTTAATTTTATCCTTCATTAATTGAGATACCTTGGAAAGGTCAAATTTTTGCGAAGTAGCTGCAGTTTTGTTTTCTTCTTTAATTCTCAAAAAAACCTCTTCTCGATAAATTTTAGTCTCACGGGGGGCTTCAATACCCAGGCGAATATTCTTGCCCTTTACATCTATAACGGTTATTTTGACATCTTCATTAATTTTGATGCTTTCGCCAATTTTTCGGGTAAGAACAAGCATGGGGCGGAATCCGTTCCAAAATACCTATAAGGAAAGATGATACAATCTGCTACAGGCGACATTATAGCAAAAAACTTCTGAAAAAATAATAATTTATAGGCCAATCCCAATTGACAGAGTCAGGGGGATTGTGCTAATTTTCGCTCTTTTGATTGAAATAAAATAGTGTTGGGACGGTAGCTCAGTCGGTAGAGCAGAGGACTGAAAATCCTCGTGTCGGCGGTTCGATTCCGTCCCGTCCCACCACTTTTACAAGCAATCAGGTATCCCCACCCCACCCTGTTATTCAATGTATTACCCCTTTTGAGTAATACTTTTTTCACCAGAATGCTATTGATTATGTTCCCTCACTTTTCCTATAAATTTAGAGAGGCTGTTTACCTTTAGTTTTTTATACATATTTTTAATGTGAGTATTTACTGTTAATTTGCTGATAAACAGTAAAGACGCAGTTTCTTCTTTACCCTGGATATTTTAATGCCGGGGACGGATGGATGGACCGTTTTGACAGAGTTAAAAGCCGATCCTGAATTGGCGAATATACCCGTGTTTGTCATCTCTATGGTAGATGATGAAAACAAGGGTTATTCCCTCGGCGCCTCAGAATATCTCACAAAACCTATTGACCGGACCCGAATTCACATACTGATGAAAAGGTACAAATGGGATAGCGGCTCGGCACTTGTAGTGGAAGATGACACAGGCACCCGAAAAATGTTGTCCAAAATGCTGGAAGACTATGGCCTGAACGTTGCTGAAGCAGGAAATGGGAGAATTGCCCTGGATGAAGTGCAGAAAAAGCCTCCAAGTGTTATCTTCTTAGATCTTATGATGCCTGTTATGGATGGATTTGAGTTTCTCGAAGAATTGCGAAAAAAACCGAAATGGCGGTCTATTCCTATTGTGGTCATCACCTCAAAAAATCTCACCCATGCAGATCGACTGCGCCTGAACGGAGGTGTGGAAAAACTGATTGAAAAGAAATCTCTCGAACAAAACGACTTTCTAAAAGAAGTCCGCTACATTCTGGAACCCCAGGCATCCTCATCCTCGTTATAAAAAAGATCTGTTGCCAGAAAAGTATTCCTAAAACTTTCCGATCGGTTTTGAATCTAAAAACAAACCAACTTTAATTCTTTAAAGGAAAAAGCTTGTTTAAGTCATCTTTTGCTGAAGGCCTGGCCCTATTCAAGTTTGCACCTATAAAACAGACGAACTAAATTTCACAACAAACAAAAACACCAAATTGGTTAAAGATTATGGAATTGTTGAAAAAAATAGACACCATCTTTGAGGAAGTGAAAATCGAAACTAAAAACCTGGAGAATGCGACATCCAAAGAAGAGGAAATTGAATCATTGAAGGAAATACTGGATGCCCTGATGCGGGGCGCAAGACATGTACAGGAAAAACTGGACCTTTACAACGAACGTCGCTACCGTTGACGGGCCGCCTTTTAAAGTAATCTTTACTGCAACTCCAGTCTTCTCAAGTTGGGCAAACTTTGGTTTTTGGCAAGAGCATCCGCTTTATCAAAATCAATCTCATTGCGAACCAGTATGAGCATCTCCAGACTCTTCAGGTTTTTCGACTGCAACAAAGCCTCCATTCCCTCAGTAGTAATCTGGTTATTATAAAGATCAAGGGTTTTAAGGTTGGCAAGCCGGGGAGAGTTGGCTATCGCCTTTGCACCCCGGTCGCTGATCTGGTTTGCGCTCAAATCTAAAAAAGTCAATGCAGAAGAGTTTTCCGATGCAGCCAAAGCCTCCACCCCTTGATCCCCTATCTGGTTGCGTGTCAGCTTAAGTTCTTTTAAGTTTCTCATGTTTGGAGACTCTGCAATCATCTTTGCCCCCAAGGTAGAAACCTTGTTTTCCCACAGAGAAAGTTTTTCTGTATTTTTGAAAGTTGACGACTCTGTAAGAATTTGAACTCCTTCATCCCCAAGCTTGTTTCCCTGCAAAGCCAGGGACTTCACATTTTTCAATTCTGGCATATCAGCAAGTATACGCATTCCTTTCACACCAATCAGGGATCGGTTCAAATTTATTTTTGTGCCATCGGGATCCAACCTTTTCCTGATGTGAGCTGGAATATCCGCAGGCGGTCCCATAGGGCGACCATAACCATGCCCATGTTTTCCTCCACCACCATGCCCCCCTTTTGCCGCTCCAGCATGCCCGCCGTGCTGGCCTTTATGAGGGGAATGTTCTCCGGCTCCTATTGCAGGTAAAGACCAAACCAACCAACCTATCACTAAAACCCCCTGTATCACTTTTCTAGAAATCAGCACGATAAAATTCTCCTATTTAATTTGAAGCTACGCAGCGAAACCCAATATAGTTTTTTTTCTGATCCGGCGTTGCTTTCCCGCGAATCGCGGGGCGAGCCAAATCCAGATTGGAGTCCCACGATCCGCCCTTGATTACTTTAAATCTTTGCCCGTATAAATCATTGGGGTATTCGTTTCCAGGATGCGGTTGATACCAATTCTCAGTCCATTCCCATACATTTCCAGACATATCCATCACCCCATATGGGCTGGCTCCTTCTGGAAATTTTCCAACCGGACTTGTATTTCGGTAATCATCTCCATTACCACGTATATTTGCATTAAGACGGTCTGGCTCGTTTCCCCAGGGATAATTCCGCTTATCCGCACCTCGAGCCGCCTTTTCCCATTCCATTTCAGTTGGCAGGCGTTTATCAGCCCAAAGGCAATAGTCCTTTGCATCCTGCCAGGAAACGCTCACTATGGGTTGACGGGGTTGATTCAAACGTGAATTTTCAAGCTCGCGCGGAGCCGGCTTTCCAGTCGCTTCCATATAAGATCTATACTCTGAAACAGTGACCTCATACTTATCTATCCGAAATGCAGGCAAGGTCACAGTATGTGCCGGAGTTTCATCTCGATACCAGTCAAGAGATTCTGAATGGAACTGCTTGGCCGCCCAGAGAATATCTTCATCAGTGCTTCCCATTATGAAGGGTCCTTCAGGAACCAGGACCGTTTCCCCTGCTTCCCCGTTTAAAACAACAACTCCCCACAGCGCAAACAAAAACAGCCAAAACTTTACTTTAAGAACTGCATTAAAAATCATTTTCACCCACCACATCAAGAAACGATCTATTTAAGAAATCCATACTGCAATCACTTGGATGGGATCATTCCTGATTTCCGTGCATACTCAAATATATTTCCCGCCTCTATAATCTCAATCACCTCACCGAGGGATTTCAATTCATATGTTTTATTGCTAGAACGATTGGCAAGGGTGTTCGCATTCAAATCAATAATCAATTCATCACCGGTTTTAATTTCTTCAACCAGGCGTTTAACACATTCAAAAGGTATGAAGAAGCCACCATCCACTGAATTCCGGTAAAAAATACGCGCATAGGACTCAGCAACAACAGCACGAACTCCCGCAATCTCCATGCAGGCTGGGGCATGTTCACGAGAAGACCCGCATCCAAAGTTTTTACCTCCAATAATGATGGAATATTTCGACTGGCTATTGCCATCTTCAGTGAAAGGGACCTTCCCTTCCGGCAAACCTGCCTGCTCAGCAGGCACACCTGACAAGGCAAACTTTCCATAATTCTTACGCTCTTCAGGGTCACTCAAACTGTACACCAAATGTTCGGCAGGAATGATCTGATCCGTATCAATATCATTGCCCAGAACATACGCCACGCCTTCAATCACTTTATTCATTTTTTTGTTATGGTTTCAATTATAGATAAATTCAGCTGGATTCGTAATGTGCCCGGTCAGGGCAGAAGCTGCAGCCGTGTAGGGCGAAGCCAGATAAACATGTGACTGCTTGGATCCCATACGCCCCGGAAAGTTCCTGTTCGTGGTTGAGATCACCACTTGATTGTCTTTAGCTCTACCAAAGGTATCTTGCGGTCCACCCAGGCATGCCGCGCATGAAGGATCACCCAGATAAGCTCCTGAGCTTTTAAAAATGTCCACCAAAGTTTCACCCTCAATTTTTTCCTTATGCAAGTCTTGCTCTACTTCACGGGTCGCGGGGACTATAAACGTATCAATCTTTACTTTCTTACCTTTCAGCAACCTTGCCGCTGCCATGAAATCAGTGAGCTTGCCACCTGTGCAAGATCCAATGTAAGCACGGTCAAGTTTCACATCTTCACATTCGCTCACCCTGGCTTTATTATCGGGTGAGTGCGGTTGAGCCACAATGGGTTCCATCTCACTGGCATTGTAGGTTTTTTTGAAAAAGTATTCTGCATCTTCGTCTGATTGATAAATTTTGTAAGGCGCATCGGTTCTCTGCCTAACGTAGTCGAGGGTCACGTCATCGGCTTCAATGATGCCATTCTTACCTCCCGCTTCAATGGCCATATTGCAGAGCGTCATGCGTTCTTCCATAGAAAGTTTCATGACCGCATCACCACGCCATTCCATCGCCCGGTAAGTCGCGCCATCCACACCAATATCACCGATGACATTCAGAATCACATCCTTTGCCATAATATGCTCCGGAAAGGTACCGGTGAACTCAAAACACATAGACTCTGGTACTTTGACCCAGAGCTTGCCGGTACCCAAAATAAATGCTGCATCGGTGTTACCAATACCCGTGGAAAACATGCCGAAAGCACCTGAAGTGCTGGTGTGGGAGTCTGTGCCAAACAAAACATCGCCCGGACGGTTGAAACCTTCCTGGGCCAGAGCAAGATGACAAACCCCTTTATACCTATCCGTCCCTACATCAAAATAATGTGGCAGAGATTGTTCCTTCACAAACTGCCTTAGGATGTCTATATTCCTGTTGGCATGGGTATCCTTGGTAAAGATAAAGTGATCGGGAATGATCACCACCTTGTCCTTGTCCCAAACCTTAGCATTCTCGCCAAACTGCTTTTTAAAGATGGCAAATGTCCCCGGTCCACAAACGTCATGGGTCATCAACACATCCACATCCACCCAGATATTATCTCCGGGGCGAACTGAATCTTTGCCCGCATGCGCGGCTAAAATCTTTTCTGTAATTGTCATTCCCATTTAAAAAAGTTCCTCATCAAAGCGGATTATAACCATTGCTTTAGTTTTACTTTTAAACTGCCGAAAAGGTTGTGAATAGCTAAGATACCATTGAAAACAGCCAAACCATATAAATTTTTTATTTACCCGCTTTTTTTGCGTAAAATACATTTATTCAGGCCTTAATAAGCCATTAAAGTCTTGGAAAACTCAGCAAATAAAATGATTGCACTCATCAAAGAAACTCTAGACCGGATTCGCTATAAAATCCCTATACGACCCAGGCAGGTCCAAATTGAGATCACCAACCGATGCAATATGGATTGCCCAATGTGCCAGAGGGAAGATTTGGGAATTGAGCTGGAGCATATGAGTTGGACCGATTTTACAACTGTAGTGGATAAATTAAACCACCGCGAAGACATTACCCTGACGGGATGGGGAGAACCCTTTATTCACCCACAGGTTTTTGACATGATCTCTTATTGCAGGGAACGTGGCCACAGGGTAATGATCACCTCCAACGGACTTTTCACAAAACCATCAATGGTCAATGACATCCTGGATTCCGGTCTCGACTCAATCACTTTTTCGATCGACAGCGTTAACGGTAATGAAACCGTAGTCGAGGGGCACACCAGCACCAAGGTTTATGAAAATATAGAAGCGGTAACGAGAAGGAGAGACCCTGCAAAACTGGGGGTGAGACTTCAAGCCACTCTTCATATGGATTGCGAAAATGATTTATACGATGTTATCCGTTACGGTGCCGGAATCGGATGTGATACTGTGAATGTTGGTCGACTGGACAGACAGTTCCGACCCAACCTCAAGCGGCCCGACTCCAGGGAGGAGCGCTTTATCTTTCTGAAAGCCGATGACATAGCACGCACTTACGGAATTCAGCTCGACTGGTTGCAATATTCAATTTCCCATGGTTTAACGCGGTTCTTCTATCGCCTGTTGAGAAAAAAACTACACCGGTCTGGAAAGTATTGCCTGAAAACCTTCAACTACGCCTACGTCACCCGTGAAGGCAATGTTACCCCCTGCTGCCTGCTCCCCAACGAAAAAATGGGAAACCTGCTCAATGACGGTTTGGATAATATATGGAAGAGTGAAAAGTTCAACCATTTTCGTGAAAACTACCGTGATACCTGTGGCTCCTGCGATTTATGGACGATTGACCAGGTCCCTTCCGATGTTAACCTTGCGACCGTCAAACCTTCAAACCTGCAAAACCCCGTATTGGTTAAGTAACCCTAAGCCAAAAGATCAAAATATTCCTGCCTTCAGGGAAATTTGTTATAGCTCTTTATCTATCAACAGGTTATCATCCCCAAGTCACACTTGTTACAAGAAACATTCTCCTTCAGGAAGTCATGACCGATTCGAATTCACAGAACCCGCAGATCTTTGTCGACAGGCGTCCATTATGGATTGTGCTTTTTGACCGTTTGCGCCGGTATATATTTTTGGCCATGTTTTTCGGGGTCTTTGTTTTGTTATTGGGCCTGGAAGGCCCCAGCGACCTTTCTCCAGAAGGGTATAAAGTTCTCTGCCTATTTTTTCTCTGTGTCAGTCTTTGGTCAACCAACCTCATACCACTGTCAATCACCAGTCTATTGGCCATAGCCGCGGTTCCATTGCTGGGAGTGATGGAGGCCACTCAGGCCTACGGTTATTTTGGGAATAAGGCTGTCTTTTTTATACTCGGCGTATTCATCCTGTCCGCGTCGATGATCGCCTGTGGACTCAGCACCCGCATTTCTATTTGGGTCATGGAGCATTGGAGCGAAACACCTGATCGATTAATCACTTCGACATATTGTTTTGCAGCTATCAGTTCCTGCTTCATGTCTGAGCACGCAGTTGCTGTCATCCTGTTTCCCATCATTCATGAAATTGCCCAATCCCTGAATTTGAAACGGGATAACTCAGTCTTCGGCAAATCCATGTATTTCGCTATGGCGTGGGGATGCATCATTGGAGGTTCCATGACCGTTCTCGGTGGTGGACGGGTGCCTCTCGCCGTGGAGATGTTGGAAAAAGCCAATGCAGAGCAACAAACTATCGGCATTCTGGAATACACTCATTTGAGTTTTCCATTGGTATTACTACTTTTTGCCGGCGGATGGATAGCCCTCAAAGTTTTGTTCCCAACTGACATTCAAAACATAGAGCCTGCCCGAAAAGCTCTTAAACAGAAAGCGGTTGTCATGGGCAAGCTGACCTTTCAGGAAAAAGGCATCGCCCTGGTAATGGGAACCACACTTTTTTGCTGGTTCGTATATGGAGACCAACTGGGTATAGCAAATATTGCTATCATCTCTATTGTCTTACTTTTTGTCCTGAACCTCATCACCTGGAAAATGGTAGAGGCACATATTAACTGGGCAATTGTCCTGATGTATGGCGGGGCCATCTGCCTGGGTGAAGTCATGTCCGAAACGGGAGCGGCGCTATGGTTGGCTAAACAGCTTTTTTCAGGACTGGTCGAATCTGGAACCGTATTCCTGCTGGTCATCGCGGTGTTATCGACTTTGTTCACAACTTTCATGAGCAATTCGGCTGTCATTGCAATCCTTCTGCCTACGGCTATCAGCATGAGCTCGGCTTATGGAATCAACCCGGCAGTTGCCACCATGACAGTGATTCTGCCCAGTAACTTCGCTTTCATATTACCGATCGCCACGCCAGCCTCAGCACTGGCTTATTCATCAAAGTTTCTGACTTTGAAAGAGATGATCTGGTCGGGGAGTATCCTTAGCTTGCTTGGGCTGGCTTTTTACCTGCTTCTCCTCATGTTCTATTGGCCCATGGTTGGTTTTCAATAGCAATGGTCCATCAACTGCAACCGATCGAGTTAAAACAAAAACTTGAAAACGGGGAAGATATTTTTCTGCTTGATGTGAGAGAGCCCTGGGAGTTTTCACTTGCCGCTATTGATGGATCGGAAAATTTTCCTCTCGCCGAGGTCATTGACCGTCAACAGGAATTTGTTTTTGAAGAAGAGATTGTGGTGATCTGCCATCATGGAGAACGTTCGCAAATAGCAGCCAGTGAGTTGATCCAATGCGGATTCAAAACCGTCCACAATCTGGTGGGTGGAATCGATGCCTGGTCACAAATCGTAGACCCGTCCGTTCCACGTTATCGCTCTTCAGGCTAACCCAATAGTTAAATTCAGATCGCCGCCAATAGCGGACGTTGAATATCGAAAGTTCGCTTTTATCCCGAAACAAACTAAAACCCCATGGGATGAATGGATTGCCCGCACAATAAAAAAGCCCAGCCTATTGGCTGAGCTTTTTCTAAAGTTTAAAACGAGATTAAATTTAACAGAATTATATTTCTGTTGTGTCTTTATTTTGCAAGAACTTTGGTGGCCTGGGGACCTTTCTGCCCCATACTTTCTTCGAACTCGACCGACTGGCCTTCTGTCAAAGTCTTAAATCCATCTCCCTGAATTTCCGAGAAATGAACAAAAAGATCTTTGCCGCTTTCAGACTCTATGAACCCATACCCCTTACTCTCATTAAACCATTTTACTTTTCCTACTGACATAATAATACTCTCCTGCTAATTTTGGGAAATGTACTTCCAGAAAATTTGGATAAAGCTTTCCCGATTTTTGAATGGGGTTGAATGGATGCAAGAACTTTTAGAGAACCACAAAAAACCAAAATAATAGGTTAGTTTCAGGCGAGAAACTAGAAGGATTTTACTTACACTATATTTGAACAACCCTTGCTTACTTTATAAGAGTAACATGAGGTCAGAAAATAACCTAAGCTTATATTCATGGGATATTCGCTTGAAGGGCCCTATATAGCCCCTTTTCAAACTTCTTTTGCAGATTAAGATTAATTAATCTGATCTTCCTTGCAATATAGCCCAATCAGAGTATTCTAATGGCATCTTTCCTTCATTCTTTAATTGAAGGCTAAACAGAAAAATACTTTAAAGGTATTTTTTACCACTCCTTTATGGGGTGGTTTTTTTTTGCCTCAAAGAATTGAGGCGAAGAACCTAAGAGAGGTATTTTTATGCATGAGGTCAAGGTATACGACAGTTCCGGAAAATTAAAAAAAATAATATCAGTCAAGGCATTGAACGTGCGTTCTAAAAAACAAATGGAAAACCCATCAATTTTTAAAAGAAATAAAAAGACTAGAAGGATTACTGAAAAACTTACAAAAGGAAATAAACACTCTGCATCTAATAACATTTAAAATCGAGGTATTTATTTTTGCAAATCACCGTTATTGAAAACCAATTAGAAAGAGCATTAAAAGGATTAAAGCGCAGGTTAAATAAAGAAGGGCTTTTTCGAGAACTTAAACGGAGGAGGTTTTACGTAAAACCTTCAGCAAAAAAGAAACTGAAAATAAAAGAAGCCCTCAAAAAAAGAAAAGCTGCGAAACGAAGGGCTAGAAATATTTGGTCTTGAAACCAAAGAGTGGCAGATAGTCTTGCTAAGTTCAACCAATTGCCTTGCTTAGCCGAGTGAAGACATGTCGCATTCTGATCCAAAGGGGACAACAACCAGTTTCTATTCCCCCTCCAGTTTTTTCAGCAATACTTCACGCATGACATCCACAGGGGCAGCCTGGCCCGTCCAAAGCTCGAACTGGCGAGCGGCCTGGTTGACAAACAGTTCATAACCGGGGATGACTTTGCAGCCGACAGATTTTGCCTCGCGCAAAAGCCGAGTCTCCAAAGGGTTGTAAACCGAGTCGAACACCACCATCCCCTCTTTCAAGTCTCTTGCCATAAACGGTGTTTCGTTAACGTTCGGGTTCATGCCAACCGGTGAACAATTGATCAATACATCTATCGGGCGGGTTCCCGCATCTCGCGCATGCACCAGTTCACAACCCAGTTCATTTGCCAGGCTCTCACCACGTTCTTTGTTTTTATTATAGGTGATAGTCAGTTTACCGCCTTTTTCTTTCACACCATACCCAATGGCCTTGGCGGTTCCACCCGAACCAAGTATCAGCACATTTTTCCCATTTAAAGATGTGCATGCTTCCAGGGCGGAAATCGCACCTGAACAATCTGTGTTATAGCCTACCCAGTCCGATCTTTCTTTCACCACTGTATTGACCGCGCCGATTTTCCGGGCCGTTTCATCAACTCTATCGAGCAAAGGCATAATATCTTCTTTAGCAGGCATTGTTACACTCAACCCGTTAAAGAAATGTTTAAAATTATTAAAAAACTTTTCTACATTATCGACCAGGAATGAAACGTAGATATCGGGGGATGACTTTTCCAGAAAAGCATGGTTATGCACCAGGTACCCCATGCTTTTAGAAACAGGGTTGCCGATCACTCCATAAATACTAAACTCAGAACGCTCGGCATTAACCCGGTAAATTTCCTTGAGAGTTTTTGCTGGAATCTGCCCCGGAGCACTTTCCTGTCCCGTTTCAAGACTGCCAAAGGTCAGGAACCCGCCAAACAATGGGGATAGAACCCGGCTTATCTCTCCGAGATCTCCCATGCAGAGACCTATCAACTTTTTATTCTCTCTTTTGGCGCGCTTAAGCAATTCAAACATTTTAAGGTTATCACTTATGTCCCGGGCATAAGTGACGATCTTGACAATTTCCCCTGGCAACTCGCACATGGTTTCATAAAGAGGATTAAAATCTTCCGGGGTGTGCGAGAAGTCGTGATACGAAATAATGGTTCGCGAAGGGTCTCCTTCTTCAAGAAAAGGTTGTAAATATTCTCTGGGAGTAGAGACCTCAATATCTACAAAATCTGCACCAGCATCAAGCGCTTCTCGAAGAGACCGCACTCGGTCTTCATCCGGCCCTTTAAATTGGCCTCCATCAAGTTTTGAGCGATTGGTGACAATAACTGGCAAGCTTACCGAGTCAAGCAACACTTTAAGATCGGGGTTCTCTATCAAATCCAGTCTCAACTCCAGAATATCGGCAAGAGATGAAGCTGAAGCTACCTGCTCCAGGGCTTTGGACATAGACGAGCCAACAATGGGGATACAAATCATAAAAAACCATGAAATATTATTTTCTAAACAAAGGAAGGATCATACCACACCCACTGAGCATGGTGCTAACGAGCAATGGATTAAATTAACAATAAGAGAGTTATAACAGTTAGAGGGTTTAATTCTCTGTGTTTCCCTGCAAAGGGGGGCGTGACGCTTTACTCAAATATAATAACCTGATTGGCTTGGAAATTAGTTGTCGAATTAAGGGTTCATTGATGGATATGGCAAAAATTCCCTTTCCAAGGTGTATATCTTATTTAGCATTTTGCTCAAAATTATCCGGTTTAAACTCAGCAGTTTCAACAGGCCGGGCTTCTGCCTTCTGAGACACTGATTGCGAAGAGTCACCAGGTGGACTGGCCTTAAACATCATTGTGGTGTTGTCTGCTTTGCTTACAACTCTCATGAGCAATTCGGCTGTCCTAGCTTCATTCGAAATACTAACCCGATCCAGTTGCCCCTGAGCCCGTTTGACTGGATTCTTGCTGTTCAGTTCCGCAATACGTTCCTGTCCCTGGTAGGTTTTAAAAATTTTGTTGACAGAAACCATTGATACTTGCATGGTTTTTTTCCTTTCTATTAAACGTTTTTAGAAATATTTGGTTTAGTCCTTTTAGAAACTCCATAACCCTTTAAAAGGGCCTGTCCTTTTTTCACTGCTTTAATCTTTTCCAACACTTCGCTTTTCACGAGACTTAATTTTTCATGACAAATTTTTTCCTGCTCAATGATCTTCTCCAGGTCAGATTCGATGTCTTGAATCAACCCTTCATGTTCACGACCCAGTGATTCGATAATGTTGCTGTCCAGCTCACCGGCCAGATCAGCAATTTTTTTGTCTGTCTCATTGAGTCCGACGATCAGCTCTTCCTTGCCTTCGATAATCGCGCCCAGACCCGACTCATCTTGAGTTTCTACAGCCTTCATTTGCTCACCCATTTTTTCGAGAAGCCTGGAGCAGATTCCCTGCTTATGTTTCAGGAGCTTGATAATTTCTGTTTTATTTTTTTCGATTTTCAAATTCACACCACTGTAATTAAGGTTTGCACTGTGCTTCCCAGGTTTGTGTTTTCAGTTAATTTCCGAAACTTTTCCGCCAGAAATCTGGGTGAATTGGACTCGACCTTGACTTCAGTTTCTTCAAACGCCAATTCGCCCAACTCATCCCTCAAAATAATCTCTAACTGTTCAGCAAGGTTTGGCAGGATTCCGGTTTCAGGATTGGTGAATAAATCAAAAACTTCTGTTGTGTTGGAATTGAGACCTCGACGAAATTCTCTTTCATCCAATTCAAAAGTATTGTCAGAAAGAGTGCGGATACCAATCGCGCCCAGCCTTCTCAAAAGATTGTCACCTCCACTTTGGAAGCCCCTTACAATTCCACTTTTAATGGCCTGGGCCGCAGAAGCGACGGCGACTTCCTGCGCACTGTTTTTTTCAGTATTGGATACCGTAATGCCTGTCGCGAAAGGATTCCCCGGCCGTCCTCTCAAGGTGTCTATACTTTCATTACGTTGATCCAACTCACGCACTCTCGCCTGAGGTCTAAAAGTGAGGTCATTACGAATATCCTGAATGTCTCCATCACGTTTAAAAGTCGGGGAGACTCCAAGAAGGTCATTAATTTTTGTTATAGAGTTATTGAATTGATCAACGAGAGTTTTAATCTGTGAGAAAAACGTTGCGGCATCGATGGAAATATTTATCTGGGCGACCTTTTGTGAAGTGCGTTTAATATCCAGGTCAATATCTTCAATCACACCTGTAAAAACGTTCCTGTCGCCGGGTATTTTCTTCCCGTTCAATTCAATTGTCGCGGTTTGAGGTTCCTGAATCAGGTTGGTTGTCAAATCTTCAGAATCAAACTGAAACTCTTTCTGAACCGGGAAACCTTTAATGTTTAATTCAAAGAAGCCGAGACTCAAAAGCACATTATCGTCATCCCTTAAGTCTATAGAAGTGCTCCCCCCTGCAAGCCCAACCAGAAACAACCGGTTATCTTGAATCAATGCTAAAACTTTTGATTCCTTGCTTCCGCCATCCAGTTGTTCGTTGTTGTTTGCATCCTCATCCGGGTCAATCTCACCATCACCATCCAGGTCTTCTGCGACGAAAACCGCTGGCACAAATTCTAGATTCTCCGTTTGAATGACATCCAAGGTTCCGTTGTTGTTGAAATCTTCAGATTTATCAAGAATCCCGTTTCGGTTCAGGTCTTCTCCAAAATTGATTTTATTTTTCAGTTCAAATATTGAATCGGTGGCTTCAACTGTAATTTTTGTGCCATTGATGAAGAAACTGCCTGTCAGGCCCAGGGCACCAAGAGGAGTGGATTGTTCATCGGAAGCCAGGACCGCAGCCTGCGACAACCTAACCGGAGTAACCCGAAATTTATCCTGCGGTGCATCTTTTCCTGCCACAGCCTGTACCAGTTCTGACCGGCTGGAAGATGCACTCTTGGGATTCAGCGCATCGTCTTCAAGTAAATTGGCAACTGTCTGGTCAAGGTTTTTCAGGGAAATGGAAAGGTCGCCCAGTTGTCGAAGTTTGACCTGGGTAAATCTCTCATTTTTTACCAGATCTTCCACGATCGGGACTTTTCTGATATCAGACTGGCGTGACAGCAAAGAAATAGCATCTACAACACGAAAAGCAGCCAGAGGGCCCGTTGCCTCCAAATGCGGGACCTTCCTTTTATTGATAAAAACAGAATCAAACAGGATTTCCCGTTTAATTTCCGTGGGGCTGCCAGACTGGTTTATGGTGTCTCGGGCAAGACGAATATTCAGGTCATTACTGGTCGAACGGGTGGAATTGAGAGGGAAAAACGTGGAATTGACGTTATTGAGGACCTGCACGATTTTTTTCCGGTCTGGCGCAAAAAACGCGTCACGCCATTAAAGTGTTTAGTCGAAATTGTCGATAAACACATCAAGATGGAATCGTGCTGTTAAACCGGAAAAAATTAAAAAACGCCCGCCTCGTTGGTGCCGTGAGCTGTCACCTCGGACGGACTTTCGCCATAAGGCCAAAGGCCGAATCGACATGACAAGGGCCCAAAAAGGGCTTCAAGTTAAAAACCGAACCTTCGAGAATTATTGGACCAGGCCGCAAACCATGCCAATATTTTTCGAGATCCTTTCTTTGCGATGGGGTTATCCCGGTTCTAGCTTGTCTCCTCTTGATGAGTTCCTTGTTAAAGCCCTATCACGTTGCTGACGGGGCGGTTCGTTTATATTAGATCACTGATATTCTGTCCGCGCTCGGTTTCTACAGCCGACGCATCAGACTCATCTCTCAATTCTGAAGGCCGGGGACCTCGTAACGGATTTATGTCCAAACCTTCCTGTATCGGTTCTTCTTGAGTTTCTATGGGTTCGATAGTCTGATCTGGAGTTTCAATCGCCGGTTCATTTCTTAGTCTCTCAGCTTCTTCCGCCTCATTTGCTTCATTTACCAGTTCTTGAACTCTTGGGTTTTGTACGGATACCCTGTTACCCTGTAATTCCTCTCTGGCAGATTCTTCAGGACTGGGGAGCTCAGGGTCTATTGTTTCTCTAAAACTTTCCTGGTCCTGAACTGCCGAAGCATTTCGTGCCAGATCACGGATACTGGGTTCTTCTCTCAATCGACTGGTCAGATCGTCTTGCCCTTGAGCCTCAAGCGCATCTTCTCCTCCCCTTTGAACCGCTTCCTGCACACTGTCTATCTGTGCGCCGTTTCGGAATTCATCAATCCGATCCGGGTTTGAAATATCATTGCCAAGCCTAAAACCTTCTTCCAGGCGCTCATCCGTGTCTTGAACAAAGCCCTCTGAAACCCTTGCCAATTCGTTGCCTCCCGCAGGTCCCTGACTCCTGGGGTTACGAAATTCACTACGTGCATCATTTGATACTTCCTGCCGGTTGGCCTGAAGTTCACGTCGTTCAGCTTCAGCTATATCCTCTTGTTGTTCTTGCTGATTTTCGCGTTCGGTGGGATTTTGAGATTCCTCTTCAATTCGCTGGGGCGCCCCTTGGGAAATCTCTATGCGGGACTCTAAACTTGCTACCTCATTAACAGGTTGACGCTCCGTTTCTGCCTGGGTTTCTTCAGGGTCGTTAAGTTCTTCCCGTTGTTCGTCCGCTAATCGCCTTTCTAAAAAAGAAGCGTCTCGGCTGGCTTCACGCAACCCCTGGAATGCGCTGGTATTTCTTGACTGATCTAAAGGAAAATTTACACCCTCGGCCATGACTTCCCCCTTGTCAAAGTTTTTCCAAATTTCTTGGCCCAATCCCTGGGGGGTTTCACACCTGACAACCTTGCCTTCACTCTCAGAAAACTCAATTCTTTACTAAAGTTTCAGATTTTTTTTCGCTAAGAGATAAGACCAGAAAGAATCCATTTCCTGCAAAAATTTGCAATAATAATTACCTCTGTATCCAGTGGACAGAGGCCTTCGGCTCACTTATCGGCTAAATTTCCTCAAACTTTAGCCTAAACCTGGCTTTTTTTAAAAAAAAATCGGTCCCTTACCGTCTGTTGACCCAAGACTCTGAAAACCCAACTAAAGCTTTAAATATCAAATCCTTGGAATCTCTCTCTGAAAATATTGCAGGCCCCCCTTTTTATCAAATTTCGATATTTAAGAGCACTTTTTGCCATTCCTCATAGAAAGGCACCATTTCATATTCCAGCAAATCTGCCATTAAAACCCAGTCTTGATTCTTGTTGGCCTCAAGCATTTGACCCATCAGTTCGTTCAATTTTTTTTGTCGTTCTTCCAGACTTTGACCATCTAGAACATGTTGCTGGGCATTAATGATCGTTAGAACAACCTGAGAGAACCAGTCGATTCCATCAATTATTTGCAGGTAAAACTTATTGGCCTCCTGCTCATTACCCATGCGAAACAGGTCTGCGGCCTTTTGAAAACCAGGAATCAGTTTTTCAAGATATTCTTTCGCATTTGACAAGTTATTGGCCAGGAGATCCTTCAACTGCGCTAACTCCAACTCCAGCAAATCAACCGTTGCAGAAGAAGTTTTTAAAGTATCCGGGGTACTGGAGGAAACTTCCTGCCCATCCAGCCAGATTCTTCTCACATAAGAATCCTGACGCGATTTTAATATCGCGTTCAGCACTTCTTCCAGAGTTTCTCCCTTGAAAGAAGGGTCTTCCGTTTCAGTTCCATTGATGGAAATTTTCATTGATTCTCCTCAAATAAAATCCATGGTAATTCTAATCCGTAAGCATTGCAATAAGCAGTATGTTTTTGCCTTTATTGACAAGCAGATGGAATGGGCTTATCTTGAAATGGATACCCAAAAATCATGAGGAACAAAAATGGTCGATCCTGTAAGTGGTGAAACGTTCAACCAGTTGCTGAATACCATCAATAGGAATCGGTCCGGCTTAAGAGACTCTTTAGAACGTATTTCTTCTGGACGAAAACTGAATCGTGCCGGGACAAACCCCGCCGCAAGCGCAATATCCGCTCAGTTGAGGTCCGACATAAGTGCCCTGACACAATCTGTCAGTAATGTAGAATCGGGAGCAAACTTTATCCGTACTGCCGAAGGCGGACTGGCTGGAGTTGCCGACCTGGTCAATCGGGGACGGGAGCTGGCCATACAATCCAGTAATGGAACCTTGAATGACTCCCAGAGACAGGCATTGAACCAGGAGTTTGGCCAAATTAAAAATGAAATTGATCGCAAGTGAATCCAGCCTTACCGACGAGGATATTGCTGAAGAGGTCAGTAACCTGCAGCAGGGATTGCTCAGGTTTGAAACATCGATCCGTTCCCTGGCATCACAACTGCAAAACGAACAAAATCGTTCCCGCCTGCTTGATTTCACTATCTAACCACTAGGCGTGCCAGCGTGACGCTGGACCCAGATTCAATAACAGGTTGGGGTGATAACGGATCAACTCGGCTAATACAGTAGAAGCACTATTTCTTGGGTTAAGAATACCTAGGTGGTGGGGTTTACAGTTGGCAGGAAAAGGAGGCTTGACCCCCCCAGCCTGAAATGATATTAAATACTCTCCCTTAGAATTTTATAAATATCGTTAAACATTATTTCAGTTGAATTTGGAGAACAACTTAATGGAAGTCAATGAAATAAGAGTAGAGATTAGAAAACATCACGTGACTCCCGGGGTCAATGTCCTGGACCTTGTTATTGACGCAAATGGGGAACAAATCCGCAGGCAGACCCAGCACAAAGATGAGGACAAGGCCTTTGAAAAGTTTGTAAAGGATATTACAAAAGTGGCACAAGAGCTTGCCAACGCCCGAATCGAATAGCCCACTTGCGTGGGTATGCAGACAGGTAAAAACCCATTACGCTGAAAACATCGTTTCTCGCCAAAAAAAGTAATACTCCCTGCCTCTACGGCTAGTAGCCGGGCCACGCCCGGTGGGAAATTGGCAACAGCCCATCATGCAAAAAACAACTTTTCTCGCCAGAGAAAATGTAGTCCGTCGTCTCCACAACAACAGCACATCAAATCGAGAACAATTTGAGCCAGTTCAACCCAGCAATTGCCCATTGCCTCCGGCGGTTACGCCGGCGGGTTGGTGATTTTCAGTTTTTTGAGTTTTTCAACCAGGGTGGTACGGTTGAGATTCAATAAAGCCGCGGCCTTGTTTTTAACCCAACCGGTTTTTTCCAGTGCTTCGACAAGAAGCTCTTTCTCGAAATCTTCTACAAGTTTTTTCAGGTTGATGCCTTCATCAGGAATGCCGACATGAAAGGATTGCTTTAAGGACTGTTGCAGAATCTGGGCGGGATTTCCCTCAGGCTCAGGTCCTTTTTCAAGAGGAACCCATTTATCTTTTGGGACTTCACCCAACACTTTTTCCGGTAAATCCCTCGGAGTGATAGTGGACCCAACGCTCAACACAGTCATACGTTCAACGAAGTTGGCCAACTCACGAATGTTTCCCGGCCAGGTGTAGTTGACCAATACATTCATCGCCTCATCGCCAATGGTCTTCTGACTACCTGATCCATTGAACTGCTTCAGAAAGTGGTTGGCCAGAAGCGGTATGTCTGTTTTCCGCTCCCTTAAAGGAGGAAGGTTTAGAGGAATAATATTGAGCCTGTAATACAGGTCCTCCCGGAACCGGCCTTCCTCGATAGCCGTTTCCAGGTTCTGGTGTGTGGCTGTAATCACACGGATATCGATCGGCGTGGATTTGGTGCTGCCTATCCGGTCAATTTCCCTTTCCGCCAGGACCCTCAACAACTTCACCTGCAAGGTCGGCGGCATATCACCTATTTCATCGAGGAAAATGGTTCCTTGATTAGCCAGTTCCATCCTGCCAATACGAGTATTCACCGCCCCTGTGAACGCACCTTTTTCATATCCAAATAGCTCACTCTCTAATAAATCGTGAGGAATTGCGGCGCAGTTGACGGCTATGAACGGTTTCGATGCTCGAGGACTGTTCAGGTGCAACGCCCTGGCAATCAGCTCTTTCCCCGTTCCACTTTCACCATAAATCATAACAGTGCTTTGAGAGGCCGCCGCACGGGAAACTATGTCAAAAACCTCACGAATTTGCGGGCTTTCTCCAACAATCCCCAGACTTTCTGTGTCGAATTTTGCGCTCATAATGAGAGCCATTATACGCAAAACCATAAAACTGTCAAGATTTTCAATAGCTTATAATGATCTCCGGGAGGGCGAAAAACGTCAAACATTTAGCATTCAGCTAATTCAAAAACCCCTCAAAATCAATCGATTTTGACGGATAGTTTGACGCATGACGAATTTCTCAGGAGTCGTAGGGCACAACATTCTCGTGTTCATTGGGGTCATTGCGTGAAACAATGGCCAGGGCCGGTTCATTGTCCGACAAATTCACCGGTTTATGCGGTACCCCGGGGGGAATGAAAACAAAGTCGCCTTCTTCGTTGATGACCGATTCTTTCAGGTTTTCTCCAAAACGGGTTTCCACTCTGCCCTTAAGCAAATAGATCGCCGTCTCAAAATCTTTATGGTAATGCGCTTTTGGGGAACCACCCGGAGGAATGACCACCAGGTTCATTGAAAGTCCAACCGCTCCTGCTGTTTCAGTGGAAATACCGACATAGTAGGGAAGGTTTTGTTTTGTCGCTATGGATTCATCCGGCCTCACGGTCACCACTTTTTTATTTAAGTCCAAACTCATAGACACCTCATGGAAAATATTAAAAGTATTCCGAGAAAGAACTCATACAGTATACCGACTATCGTGGGAAAACAAAAAACAAGGGCTTGATTTGACCGAGAAATTAATTCAACACTGAATAAAGAATTACGATTTCCTACAGAAATTCGCAGCTATATCTCAATATAAAGGCCATCTTCTTCAACGGAAACTTTATAGGTGGGGGTGGTGTCGGACCTGTTGAATTTACAATAACCTTTTTTTATATTCCATCCGCATTCCTCTTTACAGCAAAAGGCAAACATTCCCCTCAACACACCCTTACCCAGACTGCCTTCGCAGCAACGGCAAAGGTCTGTGAGACAATAAAACCTGCCCTCGACCTGGAACAGGGCAAGGACATAGTCGATCTCCGTGTAGTCGTGTTTGAAGTGAATTTGTTTTCCGGTTCCTTCCGGCGGCACATCGGCGAGCTCTGAAACTTTACATTTCGACATGATCAATCCTGAGGCAGGTAAGGGCCGTAACGGTCACGATAATATTTTTCCAGATCCCAGCGGAATTTTCCTTTCAGGTGAGGGAGTTCTTCCGCAACCTTGTGGTCATACGCGACATAGTCCTGCGATTTTTTCTCGGTCTCCTCTTCCCTTTTGACATTGGGGTCCAGGTAGGAGTCGCCCAGCGCCGAAGTCCCTACAATGAGGTTCTGGCCTCGTTTGATCCACCGGCCCAACATGAGCCTTTCTTCATCTGTTCCTGGTTCTATAGGCATAACAACATTTCTTTCAAGGAAAACAAAATTACTGAATTTATTACCCCCTACCCTCTTATCAGGGAAATTATAGTAAAAGGCCCAACGATATTCGACTCCTTTCCGGGTATCGGCCTATTGCCCCTGCGGTGAGCAGTTGCATTGTGAGGGGGCAATAAGGTAGCATAAGTACCAATCCATTTTCAATTTTGTCGTTAACAGACTTAAGGGAATCTCTAAATACTGCCTTCAGCCATGAGCGACCCTTATGAAATAAAGGGTCGCGAGTTGCTACAAAGAAGAATCATCGAATTATTAGAGGTCCTCTTAAATTTCAGGAAGGTTAGAGGTTAAACATGTCGTCAGAACAACAAACAGAAAAAACCGCGGAAGAATATTTCAAAGATGGCCTGGCATTCAGCAAGCTCGGGGATGACCGCAGAACTTTTGAATCCTATAAAAAATGTATTGAGCTGGATCCGGATCATTTTCTGGCCCATTTCAATATTGGGATACGCTACGGGAAACTGCGCATGAATCTTGAGGCCAGTAAATCCTTTCGGGAAGCATTGCGCCTGAAACCGGAAGCCCCGATGGTCCATTACAGCCTGGCTGTTGTCAGCAATCTTATTGGTGAGATGGATGAGGCATTCAAACATTATAAAGAGGCCTTGCGTATCAACCCTGATTTTGGCAGGGCCCACAGCAATATTGCCATGCTCTATTATGGGATCAAGTCCGGCAAGGAGACCATTCACCATCTTGCCAGAGCCGCGGAGCTCTTCAAAGAAACCGGCGATGAGTTTATGGAAAAAAATGCCCGAGACCTCATTGAGGAATGCGGAAGAGAATTTAATCTGACCCCTGAAGACTGCAAAACCCTCTGAAGCTTTTATGGACTTCGATGTCGCGATCATAGGCGGAGGGTCTGCGGGCTATGCTTCAGCCTCTACCGCCCAGTCGCTGGGCGCCCGGGTTGCCATTGTTGACCCGGGTCCTTTAGGCGGATTATGCATCCTCAAGGGTTGCATGCCGACTAAAACGATCCTGCGTTCTTCAGATATCATGTCGCTGATGCGCCGTGCTGAAGAGTTCGGCTTACAGCCTGCTATCCCAAATGCCAGGCTTTCCGCCATCAATGATCGAAAAAATAAAATCATTAAAGATTTTGCTGACTACCGTATTGGGCAGTTGAACAACCCCCGCTTCACCCTCTTCCAGGAAAAAGCGGCGTTCATCTCACCCCATGAAATTTCCATCGGAAACCAAACCCTCAAGGCAAAGTCGTTCATCATCGCCACCGGCTCCGTTATAGCAGACTACCCGATACCTGGACTGGAAGAGACGGGGTTCATCACCAGCGATGATGTTTTAGACATGCGCGAAGCTCCAGAGTCGATCATTGTAATGGGCGCGGGAGCGGTAGCCGTGGAACTGGCCCAGTTTTTATTACGGATAGGTGTCAAAGTTACGCTGTTGCAGCGAAGCCCTCATATTCTATCAAAAGGGGATGAAGACCTGGCACGACCGGTTGAATCCAGGTTTCGTGAAGAAGGCATGGAGCTTTATACCGGCACAAAAATTCTTCAGGCGGAAAAAGCAGCAGAAGGTGCATTGGTTTCTTTCGAGCATGAAGGACAAAAAAAGCAGGTTCGCGCCCAAGTCATCCTGCAGGCTTTGGGGAGAAGGCCCAATATAGATGGTCTTCAACTGGAATCTGCTCAAGTTGAAACCCTGAAAGGTAGAATTCCGGTAGACTCTGAAATGAT
>WAHY01000009.1:28923-37480 GCA_009873635.1 Nitrospinota bacterium | reverse complement strand
AAAAAGCAGGTTCGCGCCCAAGTCATCCTGCAGGCTTTGGGGAGAAGGCCCAATATAGATGGTCTTCAACTGGAATCTGCTCAAGTTGAAACCCTGAAAGGTAGAATTCCGGTAGACTCTGAAATGAGCACCAATCAACCCCATATCTTTGCTGTGGGTGACGTGAATGGAATTCATGAAGTGGTGCATATCGCCATCCAGCAGGGAGAAGTGGCCGGTTATAACGCTGTGAATTCTGCGAACAAGCGCGAGATGGATGAACGCCTTAAAGCCTCAGTGGTTTTTACTGACCCGGCAGTTGCCAGCGTTGGTTTGAGTGAAAAGGAGTGCAAAGCAAATAACATCGCTTATTTATCCGCATCATATCCTTTCGATGACCATGGCAAGTCAATTTGCCTGGGAGAAACTCATGGGCATGTAAAATTACTTTGCGATCCTGTTTCGGGAGAAGTTCTGGGAGGTCATATTGTTGGACCGGAAGCGGGGGAACTGATACACGAACTCATTACCCTCATGCATTTTCGAGGTACGGTGAAAGACCTGGCAACGATACCGCATTACCACCCCACCCTTGCGGAAATCCTTACCTACCCTGCGGAAGAACTGCTTGAACAGTTATCCAGCGACTAACAATTTTCCAGTTTATCTGCCAGACGATCCATTTCTTCGCGGGTGTTCAGTTCAGTCACACAAACCAGCAGGCAATTTTCCAGATCCGGGTAATAGGATTTAAGGGGATAACCACCAATGATGCCTTCTTGTTTCAAAGAAGTTAAAATTTCCTCCACGGGCCGAGGGCATTCGATGACAAACTCATTAAATGTATCAGCGGAAAAACGAATATTGAAATTTGGGACATGTGCCAGCCGGTTTTTTAAATAGTCTGCCTTTCTCAAGTTCAGGACAGCCAGTTCACGAAACCCCTGTTTCCCCAGAGTTGACATGAAGATAGCGGTTGCCAGTGCGCACAGCCCCTGGTTGGTACATATATTAGAGGTGGCCCTTTCGCGGCGGATGTGCTGTTCCCTTGTAGACAGAGTCAGGACATATGCCTGTTTCCCGTTCTGGTCCACGGTTTCACCTGCCAGACGACCAGGCATCTGCCTTAAGAACTTTTCCCGTGTCGCAAAAAACCCAACGTATGGTCCACCATAAGAAACCGACAAACCAAGGGATTGTCCTTCTCCCACAACGATATCCGCACCATGAGATCCTGGTGACTGCAATATACCTAAAGAAACCGCTTCTGCCACTACAACGATTAAAAGAGTTCCATTTTCCGCCAGCTTTTCCTTTAATGAGGCGTACTCTTCCACCACTCCCAGAAAGTTTGGCGATTGAAGAACAACGGCGGAGGTATTATCAGACAATTTTTCAATAATCGCTGAAACGTCTGTTTTCCCTTTTTCGTCAAAAGGGATTTCTTTAAGGTCAAAATTACTTCCTCTTGTGTAGGTTTCGGCAACTTTCCGGTATTCAGGGTGAACCCCGCGTGAAACAAGAAATTCCGTTCGGCGGTTAACACGGTTAGACATCACCACAGCCTCCGCAAGAGAGGATGCCCCGTCATACATGGAAGCATTTGCGATTTCCATCCCGGTCAACAGGCAGATCATTGTCTGAAACTCATAAATGGCTTGAAGAGTCCCTTGACTGACTTCAGGCTGGTAGGGTGTGTAACTGGTCGCAAATTCGCCCCGAGAAATCAGGTGGTCAATCAATATAGGCGAAAAATGGTGGTATGCTCCAGCTCCCAGAAAAACGGAGTGATTTTCAGGAGTGGTATTTTTTTTTTGCAGCCGTTTCAGGTAATTTGTTAAATCGCTTTCGGAAAGGCTCTCAGGCAGACCCAGCAAGTTATCTCCCAATTTCAAGGAATCAGGAATACTATCGAATAGAGTATCAATATTTTGCACGCCAATCTCTGCGAGCATCAGCCTTATATCTTGCTCTGTATGGGGGATATACCTCATAGGACAGGGAAAAGGATTTTACTCCATCTCCTTTTGACATTGTTCTGTGTAAGCATCTGGGTCAAGAAGAGATGCAATTTGCCCCTCATCAGAAAGTTCGATTTCAATAATCCATCCAGCTTCGTAAGGATCATTGTTGACCTTTTCCGGGTTCGTCTCCAGGTCCTTATTGATTGCTGTAACCTTGCCACTTGCAGGCGCATATAGGTCGGACACTGTTTTTACAGACTCCACAACTCCAAATGGGCTTTCCTGTTCAATCTCACTGCCCAATTCTGGCAACTCAACAAAAACGATATCCCCTAACTGCTCCTGGGCAAACCCTGTAATACCTATCACGGCCTTCTTACCGTCGATACGAATCCATTCATGTTCATGCGTATACTTTAAGTCTTTGGGGACCTCCATGATGCCTCCGTTATATTTACGATTAATCTTTTTTGACTCGAGTCGGCAAAAATGGCGGTTTGACGACCTCCGCCGGCACATTCAACTTTCTGATTTCTATTTCCAGTTTCGTTCCAGGTTCCGCATATTCAGGGGATACATAACATAATCCGATCCCTGTATTCAAGGCGGGTGAAAAAGTACCACTGGTCAGTTCCCCGACCGGGGTTCCATTTTTTAAAACCCTGTAGTGCGGACGCGGCACTCCCCTGTCCAACAGGCGAACTCCCACCAGTTTTCGACTATTTCCCGCATCCTTTTGATTTTTAAGCTCTGCCTGTCCTATAAACTCTTCCTTACCCAGCTTGATCACCCATCCCAACCCAGCCTCCAGAGGTTTGGAATCTTCGCTAATTTCATTACCATATAAGGCATAACCCATTTCCATTCTCAAAGTATCCCGGGCCCCGAGACCTATAGGTTGCAGATCAAATTCCTTACCCGCTTCAAGTATTGCTCTGAATAAAGATTCTGCATGGTTTTCATTAACATAAACCTCAAAACCATCTTCACCTGTGTATCCAGTTCGCGCGATGATTCCTTCAAAATTGTGGATTTTTTCTTTTTTAAAATGGTAATATCTGATTTTACTCAAAGGGCCTTCGCATAATTTTTGTAAAAGAGCCTCAGAGTGTTTTCCTTGAATCGCCAGTTGCGAAGTTTCATGACTCGTATTTCGAACTGTGGCATCAAAAGACGCGGCATTTTTTAAAATCCATTGAAAGTCTTTTTCTGTATTCGCGGCATTCACACAAAGGAAATAATGATCTTCGGAAAAACGGTGGACCAGTAAATCGTCCACCACACCTCCGTGCTCCATACACATCAAGGTATAAAGAGCTTGATTGTCTTGCATTGAATCTATATCGTTGGTCATCAATTTTTGAACCAGACTTTTGGCAGATGGGCCCTGGATTTCTATCTCACCCATATGGCTTACATCAAAAATACCAACCCCATTGCGGACACAATTATGCTCGGGGATGACACCTTGATACTGAATGGGCATCTGCCACCCTGCAAAAGGAACCAGCTTGCCCCCTAGTTCCTTATGAATATTGATCAAAGGGGTGGTACGAAGATTTGAGGAAGTTTCTTGAGACATGATCTAAAAATCTGGTATTTTGAATATGAAAAATGTAAACCTTGTGTATAACCAATTTCAATGAAGAGCGCAAGGTATTATAATAATAAGAAACTGATAGAGGTTTTTGCATGGGCTCAATGAACGGTCAAAAAAAATATGATGCTATCCTTGTCGCAGGAGAAGGCAACTCCAGCTACAAAGTTCTTCATCAAAACAAGGCTTTTTTGACCATCAGTGGAAAGTGCCTCGTCCATTATATTGTTGAAACCCTGCAACAGGTTGAATCCATTCAGGATATTTACATAGTCGGCCACAAGGAAAAATTAAAACAGGTATTTCTATCCGGACACGTTGACCTGGAGTTTCCTAAACGTATTCATATTGTTGAGCAAAGATCTAATCTTTATGAAAACGTCTGGCACACTTTTCTTCAATCTTTGAAGGGTGAAAATGGAGAAGTCCCAAATACTGAGTCTCATAGCGACAGGGCGGTCCTGATCGTCCCCTGTGACGCGCCGCTGATGACTCCTCATGAGGTGGAATATTTTATTTCCCATGCAGATATGGAAAATTATGACCACGTTTTGGGGCTTGTTTCTCGTGAAAAGCTTAAAAGCTTTTATCCGCGAGAAGGAAAACCGGGTATAAAAATGGCCTATCTCCACATAAAAGAAGGCAGCTACAGGATCAACAATTTACACATGGTTAAGCCGCTACGAATTGAACATCGGGAATACATCCAGAAAATGTATCAGTACCGCTATCAGAGAAACTTTAAAAATCTTTTGCTTTTTACTTTATCAATAATTGGAAAAGCTGAGGCTCGGTATTATAAAAACTATATCGGCCTGCAATTATGCCTGTTTTTTTCAAATCTCAGGCTTGACTTCCTGGTGGACTATTTTCGCAAGTTAAATCCCAAAAGATCATTGGAAAAAATTATTTGCGCCATCATGCAAACCCGTTTTATGGCATTGGAAGTTCCCTACCCGGGATCAGCCCTGGACATTGATAACGCCAAGGACTACGAAGCCATGAAAAACCAGTTCGAGGAATGGCGAAACTATTTGAGGATTCAAGAAGAATCCCAAACCCTTACTAAAGACTACGACAAGGTTTCTCACACCACTCCCACAAAAAAAGTGGCAAGACCTTCTCCCACGCACTGATTACCAGCCGCAGTGGCAACTAAAGTAAGTTTTATTAAAAGTACCCTTGCTAAAATTTAAGAAGCTATTGAAAATTACCAGCGGAGATTTCTGCTTGGACAAATAATTCCAAGCAGATCAGGAATGGCTTATGGACGATAAAATAATATGATAAAGGACCGTTTAAGAAATTTTTCCATCATTGCCCATATAGATCATGGCAAATCTACTCTTGCCGACAAACTGATTCTTGCCACTTCAGCGATCCCGGAAAGGGAGATGAAAGACCAGGTCCTGGACAATATGGATCTGGAACGCGAACGGGGAATCACTATCAAAGCGCAAACAGTGCGCCTGAAATATAAGGCCGAAGACAATCAAGACTACATATTCAACATGATTGATACTCCAGGTCATGTCGACTTCACTTATGAAGTGTCCCGCAGTCTGGCTGCCTGTGAAGGAGTGCTGTTAGTCATTGACGCAACACAGGGCATTCAGGCGCAGACCATAGCCAATCTCACACTTGCCATGCAACATGATCTTTCTGTCATACCGGTCATTAACAAAATCGATCTACCCAGCGCCAACACGGATTTCATAAAAGAACAACTGGAAGATGTCCTGCAAATAGAGTCGTCCGACGCAGTTCTGGTCAGTGCCAAGGAAGGAATCGGAATCAATGAGCTGATGGAAGCTATAGTCCGTCAGATCCCCGCACCAACTGGAGACGGCTCCAAAAAACTGCAGGCCTTGCTTTTCGATGCATGGTACGACTCATATCGGGGAGTTATTATACTGGTCAAGATACAACATGGTGCCCTGAAAACAGGTGAGGAAATTATGATGATGGCAACGGGAAACCGTTTCATGGTCGAAGAACTTGGCACATTCAACCCTGCTCAAGCTAAAGAGAATGAGCTCAAAGCAGGTGAAGTGGGCTACCTGATCGCCAACATCAAAGAACTGGATCAGACTAAGGTTGGAGACACCATTACCCACGCCAAAACTCCCTCAGAACAACCTCTGCCTGGTTACAAGGAAGTCAAGCCGATGGTGTTCAGCGGAATGTACCCTATCAGCGGTGACAACTATGAGGATTTACGAGATGCACTAAAAAAACTCACCTTGAACGACGCATCGTTTTCTTATGAAGCAGAAACCTCGTCGGCCCTGGGTTTCGGGTTCCGTTGCGGGTTCCTGGGTCTACTTCATATGGAAATTGTAAGGGAACGAATAGAGCGTGAATATAAAGTCGACCTCCTCACTACAGCACCTACCGTTGTATACAAAGTTGTCACAACGGATGGAAAAACATTGATGATCGACAATCCTTCCAAACTGCTTGAACAAAAAAATATCGACCATCTTGAAGAACCTTATGTATTGGGAACCATTATCGTACCGGAAGAATATATAGGGGTGGTGATGGCGTTAGTGCGTGAACGCAGAGGGATCCAGAAAAAAATGGAATACATGAATCCCGAAACGGTCCTGCTGGAATATGAGCTGCCATTTAATGAAATTGTGCTGAACTTTTATGACCGCCTTAAATCGGGAACCAAAGGATATGCATCCTTTGATTATGAATTTATAGATTTCAGGACATCCAGTCTGGTAAAGTTAGACATCCTATTAAACGGAGAACTGGTCGATGCGCTATCTTTAATCGCTCACAAAGACAAAGTGTATTATCAAGGCCGCGAATTGGCAAAAAAACTAAAAGACCAGATACCGCGCCAAATGTTTGAGGTAGCCATTCAAGCTGCGATAGGAAGTAAAGTTGTCGCGCGTGAAACCGTCAAGGCGCTCAGAAAAAATGTTCTCGCAAAGTGTTACGGAGGTGACATCACCCGTAAACGCAAACTGCTGGAAAAACAAAAAGAGGGTAAGAAAAAAATGAAACGGGTGGGCAGCGTAGAAATTCCGCAGGAAGCTTTTCTAGCAGTATTGAGGACCGATGACAAATAACACCGATCAAAACGCTCCAACTCAAGAAGTTGCAGTGAAAAAAAAGAGCATTGCCCGCGAATACACGGAAGCAATTTTAATTGCCCTGCTACTGGCCTTGCTGATTCGCACATTCATCATCCAGGCTTTTAAAATTCCTTCCGGTTCCATGGAAACCACGCTCCTTATCGGCGATCATATTCTTGTTTCCAAATTTACTTATGGCACACATGTCCCAAATGAAATCCCTTTCCTGAACATAAAGCTTTTTGACGATATTGTTATATTTTCCAAAACCCCTGAAAGGGGAGACATTATCGTTTTCAAATTCCCAAAGGATGAAAGCCGGGACTTCATTAAACGCGTGATTGGCCTGCCCGGAGATATTCTGGAAGTGCGTCGACAAAAAGTTTATATCAACAACAAACCCTACGATGATACACATGCCCGACATACAGACTCTCCTGGAGACAGTCCGCTGGTCCCAAGGGATGACTTCGGACCTATTCTTGTTCCGGATGGCCATGTATTTGTGATGGGAGATAACCGGGAAAACAGCCAGGACAGCCGCTACTGGGGTTATCTTGATATTAAAAAAATCCGGGGTAAAGCACTTGTAATTTACTGGTCTTGGGATCGAATTAAAAAATGGGTCAGGTTTGATCGGTTCGGGAAAGTTCTGGAATAAAGCTGCATGACTGAACAATCAAATTTAAAAAGTAATTTGCACTCTCTTCTCGCAAACTGCAAGGCAGCAATTCTCGACTTTGACGGATTAATAGCCGACTCAGAACCTTTCCATTACCGAGCCTACAATGAAGTCTTTGAACGATACGGGCATACCCTTGATAAAGATGAGTATTGGGTAGAATGGACCTCGAAAGGAAAAGGCATAGCTGGTGAAATTGAACGCCATAATCTCAGTCTTGATGTAGACCCTGTTGATCTTAGAAAACAGAAGTTCGAAGTTTATTCAAGGTTTTGTCGGAGTGGAGACATTAAGTTATTCCCACTCGCTCAGACTATGGCAGAAACTTTATCTGTCAATCATAAGCTGGCCATCGCCTCAGGTTCATGGGTCAAAGACATCCGCAATATCTTAGAAAATGCTGGAGTGTCGAATCTCTTCCCTGTAATTCTTGGGAAAGAGTCTGCTCCCAGAGAAAAACCACATCCGGATATTTTTTTAAACGCTGCGGAAAAACTTGGGTGTCATCCCAGCGAATGCTTTGTTCTTGAAGATGCTCTAAAAGGACTTAACGCAGCTAAAGAAGCCGGAATACCGTGCATCATCTTAAGAAATCCCTTAAATAGGAATATAAAATTTGACGGTGCAAAATTGATATTTGACAGCCTTGCAGATTTTGTTGATTCTTTGAAGGGCTGATTTTAAGAGTTTTCTTTTCCCAGCTTCTCTTTAAACCCTGCAAATAAATCTTTAATTGGAGGAATAATCTTTTCCTTCAACTCATCTGGAACCCAATTGATTTTTTCAACTGGCCAGTTTTCCAGATTACGGATATCCAGACCCGCTTTTTTGTAGGGTGCTTCCAAACTTTCTTCAAAACCATAGATCAATGCATTTTTAAAAACCATCTCATAGAGATCAATAATTTCTTCGGGATCGTGCAAGCCTGCCATAAATCGTTCCATCATTTTTTCGATGATCGGGTTGGCATGCTCCTGAAAATCTTCACTGCAGGCTTTTTCCAAAGTACGGTAAATAATAATTATGTCTTGAAGAAGGTATTTAATATCTTTTGGGTCCCTTGCAACCGGACCTTTTGACAAATCAAAAAATTCCTTATACTCCTTGATGATCCTAACAGTATCACTGATTATCGACTCTTCCCAGGGAACATGGTTCCATACAAAAAACGCCCTCAGCCACCTCACCGTATCGGTAGTATCTTCCATATGAAGAGTCAAGCTGGGTTTTGCAGAATTGCTGA
>WAHY01000009.1:19074-28823 GCA_009873635.1 Nitrospinota bacterium | reverse complement strand
ATCTGGTAGTTTTCCAGCATACGCCGGGAAACTTCTGTTGCAACATTCTGGTACAACGCATTGAGATGGTACAAATTGAATAAGTTATTCTCTGCGAAAACCGGTGTTTTAACCAATTCAGTCATGGCTGCCTGCAAAATTTTTGGATCAGATTAAATCGTGTTTAATATAATCTAAGAGGAAAAAAAAATTCCACCCCCGAAACGGAGGTGGAATCTTCCTTTAAATCAATTGTTCCTGAACAGAATTATTTTACATGCACCACACGGACGGTCACAGTGTCTGTAACCGGTGGGTTATAGGGAACATGATTTCCCTGTGCAAAAAGAGCCGTGATCGTATGCTGGCCTTTGCTCAGTTCAATGGTTTTACATTTTGAGCCATCACCCATATGAATATGGTTGCTGTCTTTAGCAATAGGTTTGCTCAAATCACCAGGGATATCCACATCAACAAGCAGGTGATGATGACCTTTACCCGGATTCACTCCATTTTTGGCAGGCTCCACTGTATAACCATTGGTCGCCATACAAACTTGTAAAGGGCTGCTGACATTAGACAGAGTTGCCGGTGAAGTGATTGTCAAAGCTTTGCCAGCACTCGAATTCGTAGCCGTAGTAGCACCACCTCCGGTCTGCGCCGCACAACCTGCAAATAAAACCATTACCAGTAATGCCATACCTCTTGAAATGATCTTCATAAACTCCTCACGAAAAAAAAGATGAAACGTTAATGAATAAACACAACTACTTGACGAAAATTAAATAAATTCACGGTCCAAATTCAGACCGAAAAATATAACGCAGACTTTATTGCAACCCAGAACCAAATCTAATCAAAAACTAATCAATATGTTCTGTTTAGGGTGGATCAACTCAATATAGAGGAAAATTTGGGCGAAATCAATCATACCTTTGAAAAAAATCACTATTTGTGCAAAAAATTCAGTGGTTTCTCGATCTGCTCCTACCAAATACGATGATAATTTCAAGGACAATCTGTGAAATGAAGGCTATAATTTATTCCTCTTTTAAAACAGGTTCATTTTCGAATTTTTATGAAGACCTGCACTTTATATGGATGATTTTGAGTTAGAGGTAAACATTGAAACGTCTTAAATACCTGTTTATTGCACTTTTAGCCTTACTTATTTCAATATCGCTGAAACTCCGCCTGGATGCTCAGTCTACAAAACCTCGAAATACTTCTTCATGGAGGAACCTTGAACGAGGTCTGGATTTAGGCATCTTCAAAGCCCCCAAAAAATCTGCTTTGGGTGATTCTTTGATTCGCATTTTAAGAGCCGACACCCATTTCTTTGAATTAAAGTTGCTCAATGCATCGGCAAAAGGTCAAGGCAGGCGCAGGTCTGTAAAGGACTGGGTGAACAAAAACGGTCTGGTTGCCGCTATCAACGCCAGCATGTACCAGAAGGATATGAAGTCAAGTGTCTCTTATATGAAAACCCGGCAACATACCAACAACACCTGGGTTTCTAAAGATAAAACCATACTTGCTTTCGATCCGGATGACGAGAATCTGCCTGCAGTGAGAATTATTGACCGGGATTGCGAAGATTTTAATAAGTTGCGAAAGTTGTATGGCACTCTGGTCCAAAGTATTCGAATGGTATCTTGCCACGGAAAAAATATGTGGGCACCCCATAAGAAAATGTGGAGCACCGCCGCAATAGGTCTGGATAATAAGAACAGGGTATTGTTCATCCACGTTCGATCTCCTTACACCACTCACGACTTGACTAACATGCTGTTGGAAATTCCGATAGGTCTAAAACAAGCCATGTATGTTGAAGGCGGGGCCGATGCACAGCTATATATCAATACTGGAAAAGAGAGACACGAATTTATAGGTAGCTATTCCACTGGTTCCAGGGAACACGATGAAAATACTTTTTCCCACCCAATCCCGAATGTGCTGGGTCTGGTACGTCTTGAAGAATAGGAGTTGTTCCATTTGTCAGAAAAAAAGAAAAGTTCAGTTCGCCCCCGGTTCAGGATAATGACCGGAGATTTAATTGCTCTTGGGCCAGGAAAAGTCGATTTACTGGAGTCAATAAGCCATGAAGGGTCCATTTCTCAAGCCGCGAGGAAAAGGCAATTGAGCTATAGACGTGCATGGAACATGGTGGATACCATGAACCAGTGTTTCAGAGAACCACTCGTTGTCAGCATAACAGGTGGCAAGGGAGGAGGTGGAGCCAAACTGACTGCCGCGGGGAAAAAAGTAATTCAGCTTTATCGAAAAATGGAACAAAAAGCCAACAACGCCACCCGACCAGAAGCAATGTCCCTGAAAAAACTGCTACGGCAAACAACTGGTGGCAATGAGCAATAGCACTTATGACAAACTAAGAATTGTCGCGACTTGAAGAGGGCTATGGTCCATTAGGAACCCTCGCTCGAAGGACGAGAAGCCGCTATTTCCAATCCTACAAACTTTATCGACAGGTTCTCTCCCGGAAACTGGCTGTATGCGTCAGTTTCATCTTCATATTCATGGAAATCAAAATGAGAAACGTCAAAACCAATCTGCCGTACATCCTGGATCAGGGTTTCACAAAAATTCTCTTCTATCTCAACCAGCGTTTCATAATAACCGCGAGTTAATTTACTTTTATATTCAGGATTTTGGGCACGTTTTAAGATCTGGCATTCCAGGTCCGTATCCAAAATCATCAATAGACCTCCAGGCTCCAAAGCTTCTGTGGCCCAGCTTAAGAACTGCTTCCGCTCTGTTCTTTGTAAATGGTGTAAAAATTTATTAGCCAATATACAACCGTAGTGCTTTCCAAGCGGACCATCAGGAAAGTCGACATTCAAAACTTCAATATTATCTTTACCCAAAAGTTTCACGAAATGCGTTAACCCTTTAATGATAAACGGCATGTTGTCAGCGAGGACAAGATGAGGGAAGTCTTTCGGCCAGTCATGAATTAGACGAAATCCAGCCAGCCCTGTTGCCACATCCATCATCGGTGCTTTCAGGTCATGAGGCACAAGCTCCATAGGGTTGTCCCAGGGGAAATTTCCCGTCTGGTGCAAATAATAACTATAGCTCTCACTGAGTAACGTTACCCATTCCGGATCATTATAAAGAATAGGATCCCGTTGAATCAAACTGGTTAATTCACTAAAAAGAACTGAAAACTTTTCATTCATCTGTTCAACAGATTTAGTTAAGGTCGTCCTATCTTTACGCAGATTCATATGGATGTGGTCAAAGTTCAGAAATACAGCCGGTCGCTCATGCTGAACGTATAACAAGTCTGCAATATCGATCACGATCTCCGGGTATGCCATACAAACAAGAAGATTAAAAACCTCCTGGTTTTCACGTCCTAACTCTGTATCCGGGAATCCCAGTTTGCCATTCAAAAGTCTGAATACAGCTTGAACCCGATGAGCCAGCTCCGGGGACTTGCTATGCTCCAAACCTAGAAACCTGCGACCTGTATCAGTCAGCAGTGGAAGTTCTGAAGTGGACTTTATAAAGACTGAAGAAGCGGTCACTGATATGTTCTTCCAAATCGGGTTAAAGGATTTCTTTATAACAGGCGTACCACGGAGTTTCAACCACCATGCCACCAGGCATGGGGCCAGCGAGCAACAACTTCAATTGGCAAAATGGAATACATCTCGGCTAAAAAAGATATTAACAATTGCCATCTGCCTCCCACTTCTAAGGGGGCCAGTTCCACCCTGCTCTGCCAAGCAGGTAGAAGGTGATCAGCAGGCACGGCAACAAATAGGGCACTGCCTGAAAAGTGCTGACATCCATCAAGGAATAAGCAGAAAACGCTGATCTGAGACCGTAAATGACGGCCAGGATCTGGGCCAGCCTTTTCTTCCCCTTCAGCAGATAATAAGTCAGCACGCCCAGTAAAAGTATGAATGCGGCCAAAGAAAGAATCGCTGTCAATCCAAGATTAAATGGAGGAATAAATATCATAGCTATCAAAAGATACGCCAGATTTAGCCCCAAAAACCCATATCCGGCATGAGTGAACTTGCGCGCTCTGGGGTCAAGAGGCTTTGATATTTGAGAATCTTCGTTTTCCATATAAAGATAAAATGTTATTGAAGCGACCAACCCTTCAGTTGCAGATTCATTGACGGTATGTTAGCTTCCACTCGGCGTGATGCCAACTCCAATAGCCCATCAAACCGTTAGACGGGCTTCGAGAAGGATAACGCAGGCTAAAATTTTTTTCTATTTATTTACTGATAATCAAATATACATTTAGGTCCTTTTCATCATGTTACCAGTAGATGAACAACTTAAAACAATCCGCCGAGGAACCTCTGAGATCATTGACGAAAATGATCTTGCCGGGCTTCTGGCCTCAGGAAAACCCCTCAAGATAAAAGCCGGGTTTGATCCCACAGCTCCTGACCTGCATCTTGGGCATACTGTACTCCTGCACAAAATGCGGCAATTCCAGGAACTCGGCCATGAAGTCATTTTCCTGATTGGTGATTTTACCGGTATGATTGGCGATCCAACAGGCCGTTCTGAAACTCGTAAAAACCTGACCCCCCAGGAAGTTCAGGAAAACGCAAAAACATACCTCGCGCAAGTTTACAAAATCCTCGACCCTGAAAAAACCACAGTCGCTTATAACAGTGAATGGATGAACAAGTTCACATCTGTAAACATGATCGAATTAGCGGCACATTACACGGTTGCAAGAATGTTGGAACGCGATGACTTTCAAAAACGTCTTTCCAAAAACCTGCCGGTTTCCATCCACGAGCTGATGTATCCCCTGATTCAGGGGTATGACTCAGTCGCGTTAAAATCTGATGTGGAATTAGGAGGTACCGATCAGAAATTCAACCTGCTTGTTGGAAGGGACCTCCAAAGATCTTACGGACAAAAACCCCAGGTTGTTCTTACCATGCCTCTTCTGGAAGGAACAGATGGGGTACAAAAAATGAGTAAAAGCCTTGGCAACAGTATAGGCGTCTTCGATCCCCCAAACGAAATGTTTGGCAAGATTATGTCCATTTCTGACGATTTGATGTGGCGTTACTATGAACTGTTGAGTCAAGTCAGCGCACAGGAACTGGAAACCATGAGGGAGCAATCTGAGGCGGGGAAGCTGAATCCTAAAAATGCCAAAATAAACCTGGCAAAAGAAATCGTAACGTTATACCACTCCCCAGACCTTGCGGAAACCGCCTTGAGGGAATTTGAAAATGTGTTTAAGAAAAAGAACCTGCCTGAAGACATCCCTGTAGCAAATGGTTGGGGAGATGAATTGAAAGGAATCTGCAATATACTGAAGGACAACAAAATGACAGACAGCACTTCTGCTGCCCGCCGTCTAATCCAGCAGGGATCTGTATCGATAAATGGGGAAAAAGTTTCCGACGTTAATCAAGAGTTGCCCGGAAATCAGGAATATCTCATCAAAGTCGGCAAAAAAAGATTCCTCAAAATTCAACCGGAATGATTCGAACTTTTTAACCTGATCTGGTTGCCAACCTCCATATTAGGCTGGCTTTTCACTATGATCGCCGTTGCGGTTTTCTTTTGTGTGTCGATAACCTTTATTTCACCTAGAACAGAGTAAACCAACGGTCTCTTTTTGGGCAGCAACCCTTTGTACCAGTTATCTTCAACGTATTCAGGCAAAGAATAAACTTCGAAGTGATCACCAGGGCGCACATCATCGTCCCAGCCTTTATCAATGTAAACAACGTCATCATCTTTCAAAGCAATAATATCTTCTTTAGACGCGACGATATACCCCTCGATGAATTTATCCATCTGTGAAAACGCGGCAGTTAGATCCTCAAACTTTTTATAAGGCATGAGCTTGTGCCCGACTTCAATACTGTCATAAGCCTTTAACACTTTTGCGGTGGAGACATCATCACCCGGTTCAACGATTTCAACGACGCCAAGGATTAAAACCCGATGACCAATAGGTTTTCCAGGGTTAGCCAGAAAGTTTTTGTCAGGAAATCCTTTCGTCCGGGTATATTCTCCAGTTTTATCAAACAACCCCTCCCCCTTCAAAACAGGGTGATAAATATAACGGTCTAACATATAGATGGTGAACTGGTCGCCTTTTTCTATTCCCTGGCGCTTCCCGATATCTACATAAATCAAATCTGGGCCAGTTGATCCCATTTTGTTGTCATAAAGTTGCAAGATGCTTCCTACAGGGGCAATATCTGGTGTGATAAATCCGGCATTGAAATATTTTTTGTCTGAATTGATTTTTTTCCTGACAGAAAATAAAGTCTTTCCGGGTTTGGAGTCATTTCTAAAATCAGAGTAAACTCCAGGGTTTTCAACCTGCGATAAACTTCCATCATCATAAAGTGTGCCTTTATCTGTAGGAAGAAGATCCATACCTGATTCGATACCGGCTACCTCGTTTGCAAGAGTCACCTGCAAATCTTTGGCCCACACCGTCGGGACCTCAACCGAACCAGCAAATAAAATCGAGAGAAACAAAAACCCTAATGAAATCAACATTCTCATAATTTAACCCCATCAAAGTTAAACCAGAACAACAGCTAGTCCGTTCGCAGGAAAATCCTGGACAGATTTATCACAGCCAACGAATCCAGCTACTTTAAAAATCAAATTAGCATTGAATATAAATATGTTACACCATTTTATGGGGAATTTGCAGCTTTTTTGCCCAAGAAACGTCAGATGACAAGTTTTTGCCAAAATACAATGCATGAAGGAATAAAGCCAAAATCTAGCCAATGACCTAAATTATAAAGGGATTAGACCTTGACATGGGACTCCGCCGATGAAATAATCCACCAAACCTTCCTGTGTTAACTCCTGTTGTATAACCATCTGATTTGGTGAGAGTAAGACGGGCTTTTTTTGTATTTATATGAGATTTTCTAGGAACGATTTATGAAAAGGACTTTTCAACCCAGTAATATTAAAAGAAAACGAGTACATGGATTCCGAAAACGAAGTTCTACTGTAGGAGGAAGACGTGTATTGGCAAATCGCAGGCGAAAAGGTCGAAAACGTTTGACTGTTTGAACTCAAATGAGGAGTGATGACATGCTTACGGGTCATCACCTAACCCCACTCAAAGTGGATGGGAAATTTTTCTTTCAAAAAAATAGAACGGTTAGCCAAACGTCCTGAGTTCGAAAAAGTCATGAATGAAGGAAAAAAAAAGCGGGTGGGGAGGCTATGCATTATTTTTTCTCTACCTAATGAGTTGGGCAGAAAAAGGTTGGGAATCATTGCATCAAAAAAAGTAGGGAACGCAGTGGCCCGAAACCGTGTGAAACGAAAAATCCGCGAAGTGTTTCGCCAGATAAAACACCATATAGAACCCGCTCTGGATATCGTTATTATATCAGGCAAGGACATGGTCAAGCTTCCCTACAGAGTGATTGAAAAAGAACTTTCAAAAGCTCTTCTAGCCGAAAGGTAAATCCTGAAACCAAATCAAGCGCCAGGGCTATCCATCACAGACCTACATGTTAAACCAGATTTTCCTTAAATTCGTGCGTGCTTATCAACGGTGGATATCTCCATTGTTTTTCCCGGCTTGCAGATTCTATCCAAGTTGCTCGGAATATGCGGCACAAGCTCTAGAGCGGTACTCTCTGGTTAAAGCGGCAGGACTGATAATATGCAGACTTTTTAAATGTCATCCCTATCACAACGGTGGGGCGGACCCGTTGAAATAGGACCGAACGGTCTGGAATCGGAGACTTAACTTGGAAAACAGATTATTGCTCGCTTTTGTTCTGTCTTTGGCGGTTTTTGTAGGATGGGGCTATTTCCTGGCGCAAGTGCAGGGTCCACCACCTGAGCGGGATAAGGGCATTGAGCCTCAAGTATCTCAAAACGCTAAAAAATCTCCTGACCGGCGTCAAGACACAGTTCAGGATTCAGGGTCAACATCGTTGTCTCCTTCCCAGTCATCGGAATCACAAACTACCACACCGGCTCCGGTTCTCGCTGATCCGTTTCCTGGCGAGGAAGTCCTCATACAAGTCTCTGCTGGTAAAACCCATTTCACCATCAGCAATCGAGGTGGAGTGTTGAAGCAACTGCAATTGCCACGCTTCAAAAACGATGAGGGCAATGTGATCGACCTTATCAATAATCCTGATAATTTGACAGCGGCTCTGGCACTCCAATCCAACGACCCGGAGGTGACAGCAATTTTGCAGAACGCCCATTATGAGCCTTCTACAACTTCAATAGTTTTGGATGAAAGCAATCCGGAAGGCAAATTGGCCCTTACCCTGAACCACTCATCCGGACTACAGGTCATTCGCAAATACACCTTCCACTTTGATGATTACCTGGTAGAAATGAGCACCCAGATTTCTGCCGCGTCGCTGGCTAACAGGAACCTGCAATACAAGGTATTGCTGGGACCAGGCATGGGAGGAAAAATATCTTCACAGACCGATTATATTGTGTTCTCAGGAGCAACCGTATTCAATAATAACGAACGTATCGAAAATCCACCTGAAGATATTCACGATACTTCTTATTTCAAAGGAGACCTGAAATGGGTTTCCTTCCAGAACAAATATTTCGGCTCTGCCCTCATACCGCAGCAAGGCACCAAAGCCGGTATCGTCTTCAAAGAGAAAGACCAGACCTATGTCGGCCTTGAATTAGAATCGGTTCAATCCTCTGCCAACGCGCAATATCTATTGTATTCCGGAACAAAAGAACTGGAAATTCTTGAATCTAAAGGGCACGATCTTGTGAGACTGATTGACTATGGTTGGTTCGGCAACAAGTTCGCGTTTCTCGTCAAACCGCTTCTCAAGGTTCTGGCATTCTTTTATGGACTCACCAGCAACTATGGCTGGTCCATCATCTTTCTGACCATTATCATAAAATTGTTGTTTTTCCCGCTGACCCATAAAAGTTTCAAGTCCATGAAGGGGATGCAGAAGGTCCAGCCCTACGTAAAAATCATTCAGGAAAGAAATAAGGACGACCGGCAGAAAATGAACGAAGAACTGCTGGAACTCTACAAAAAGCACAAGGTGAACCCGGTTGGCGGCTGTTTGCCGATGCTTTTACAGATTCCGGTATTCATCGCCCTCTACCACGCCTTGTTCTTTTCAATTGAACTGCGCGGTGCCCCGTTCATCGGCTGGATCACCGACCTCTCCGTTGCCGATCCTTACTACGTCTACCCGGTATTGATGGGCGCAACCATGTTCCTGCAGCAACGGTTGACTCCTTCAGTGGGTGACCCCATGCAACAGAAGATCATGATGTTCCTTCCCATCGTGTTCACCTTCCTGTTCATTTCGTTTCCGTCTGGACTCGTCATCTACTGGACCGTCAATAATATGCTGACCATCTCACAGCAATACTACATCTACCACGTCGCCAAAGACTAACGGCGAGCCGCCGTTGGCAACGTGAGGCAGACGTTCGTTTGCTTGTGATATTTAACCTTTGCCTTCATGCCCCGAAGGTGTACACGAGCCCCTAAAAAATATTTTCACATTCATTTAATTCTTCCTTAAACTTCGTGCCCAGGAGAGGTCACAGGGTTATAATGTGCCATAACTAATTGACCCTATACTTTTGGCGGTTGCGTCAGAATCACCGCCCCATTGCCACCGGCGGCTCGCCGGGCGACTATGAAAGATACCATCACAGCCATTGCCACACCTCCGGGAGAAGGAGGAATCGCCGTCATCCGCATTAGCGGTGACAAAGCGTTAAACATTGCCTCGAAATTATTTCAT
>WAHY01000009.1:9981-18976 GCA_009873635.1 Nitrospinota bacterium | reverse complement strand
GTCCTCATAAAGTTTTATATGGAGAAATCCGCGATCCCATCTCAGAACAATGTATCGACCAGGTCCTTCTCACTTTTTTCAAAGCGCCTAAAAGTTATACCGCCGAAGATGTCATAGAGATCAGCGCTCACGGTGGGTCATGGATAATATCAAGAATCCTTCAACTGGTTCTGGAACAAGGAGCACGGCTGGCAGAGCCGGGTGAGTTCACCCGCCGGGCATTCACCAACGGCAGGCTCGATTTGACCCAGGCTGAAGCGGTCGCGGATGTGATCGACTCCGCATCCGACCGTGCTTTAAATTCTGCCATGAGTCAACTTAAAGGGGGTCTCTCAAAAAGGCTGAACACCCTGCACGAAAATTTACTTGCCTCTCAGGCCCAGTTGGAAGCCGCAATAGATTTTTCAGAAGACGGTCTCACTTTCGAATCGCGCGACACGACAAGAAAGAATATTCACCAGGTCGAAAGCGAATTGAAACAAATGGCGGACTCTTTCCGGCAGGGACGAATTGTAAGGGAAGGAATGCAGGTCGCGCTGGTCGGCAAACCCAACGTTGGCAAGTCCAGCCTGCTTAACGCCCTCCTGCAGGAAGACCGCGCCATCGTCACGCCCATAGCCGGCACGACCCGCGACACTCTTGAAGAACGGACACGCATCAAAGACACTCATATTGTCATCATTGATTCAGCAGGCCTTAGAGACAACCCGGAAATCATCGAAGAAGAAGGCATCCAGAGAACCCGTGCGGCTCTCGAAAAGGCAGACCTCGCGCTGGTGGTTTTTGATTCCTCCCAACCTCTCAATGAGAACGACCAACTGTTGATTAAAGAAGTGGGCAAAAAACCTAAACTGGTGGTGCTCAATAAATCCGACCTGCCCTCTTCCTGGCAAAAAGACCAAATAGAAAGTTTTCTTGCAGGAGAACAACCGATCACCCTGTCCACTAAAACGCTGAATGGATTCGATACTCTAAAAGAATCCATCTACCAGAAAGCAACCCGTGGAGAAAGAATTGGCGAGTCTCTCATCATCACCCGCGAACGTCATCGTGACCATCTGCAACAAGCAGCCCATGCACTGCACAACGCCTGCGAAAGTCTGGTGTCTGGTTTTTCAGAAGAACTCGTTGCGGTAGACGTCACCCTCGCCATGGAACACATCGGCACCATACTCGGCAAGACTTTTGAAGAAGACCTGCTCGATAAAATCTTCGGACAGTTCTGCATCGGCAAATAACCGGCCAAGCGGCCGGTGGCAAAGTCACGGCAAACGCTCAGACCATGCCGATGGCGGTGTGTTGCATTTGCCGTCTTTGTTCTTCGGTGACTTCGAGTTGTGGAAGGTGATTGGATCCGTATTTATCGATGTAGAGGAAGATGTATTCCCTGACACAGGTTCGTAGATCCCATTTGGTGTTGTGATTGCGCTCAAACTCATCGAACACGTTCATCGCGTCCTGAATGCTGAGTCCATCTTTGGTGGTGAAGTAGTAATCCAGCGCGAGATCCCACTCCGGGTTTTTGTAATAGGTGATGCCGTATTTCTCCGGCTCGAACGCTATGGGACTGTATTTCCCCAGCACAAAGGTCATGAACCCGAGGGAGTGGATATGCGCCGCGTTTTTCTCGACGAAGGCTTTGCTATCGCCCGCCTCTTCTTCCGTTTCTCCGGGGAAGCCGAAGAACCCCATCAGGTGATTCCAGATTCCCGCTTCAGACGACATACGCAGGTTGGTTTCGATGGCATCGAGTTTCGTGGCTTTATCCATGAGTTTCAGAACACGCTGGTTGCCGGACTCGTAGCCGAAGTGCAAATATTTACAACCCGATTCGGCGACGTCTTTCCAGACCTGTTCTTCCAGTAAGGATTCTTCAAACCGCATGTGGGTGGTCCAGGCGATATCGAGTTTATCGTCGATCAAACGGCGCGACAGTTTCTGGAACAGTGCCGGGGGATAAGACTCATCGGTGAAATGGAAAAACCGGGTTCCGTATTTTTCCTTGAGGTGTTTGATCTCACCAATGATCTGGTCCACCTGCTTGGTGCGGAACCCTTCAACGTATCCCTGGAAATGGTCGCAGAAGGTACAGCGCCCCCAATAACATCCTCTTGTCGCGAGATAAGGCAGGATGAGGTTGGGCACAAAATATTTTTCCAGCGGCAACCCGTCAAAGTCCGGCGGCGGCAATTCGGCCAACGCTTCAGAGCAGACTTCTTTGTTGGTGTGGATGCCCTCATCGTCTTTATAGATGAGGTTCGGCAGTTGGGATAAATCTTTGCTGCCGTTTTTCACCGCTTCAGTCAGTTTCAAATAAGCCGACTCGCCTTCATACACCACGGCGGTGTCAAACCATTCCCACAATCCCTTCATCTCAGGGAGAGTATCCCGAATGCGGGTGATGATGTTACCGCCCAGAGTGATATGCGTTCCCGGGAACTCTTCCTTGATCATTTTGCAGAAGGTGAACGTGGCGATGAGTTGTTTCTGTTGCACCACCGAGATGCCAACCATCATCGGACGTTCACGTTCCATCACCGGACGGATCAGCATGCTGTAGACATCGCGGTAGATGTTGATCTGGTCGTCGTCAAGCGATTCAAGAATTTCTGACGACATGAACGGTTTGTAAACGATATCCGTTTCGATGGGAGGAAAACAGATTTGTGCAGGATAGTAACCGAGCGAGATCAATGCCATGACCTGGTGCAGGCAGTTCGTGGCCCACTCCAACTGGTCGATATCGTAAAACGCTTTGCCGCGCAGAATACCTTTAGCCCGTTCGACATCTGCGGAAAACTGCTGGAACAGTTCCGGCGTGCAGGTGAGCAGCCGTTGCATCAGTTCCTGTTCCTCTTCATTGAGCGCACGTTTTTGTTCGACTTCCTGAAGGAACTGCAGCTCGTTAGCAATGCGCTGCGACACATGCTCGAGAAACCGGGGACTGAAAAACAGGTCGTACATCTCGACGTTGACATCGATTTGCGAAACCTCATGCCCCGCCGGACGCAACACCGAAGCCAGTGATGGCAGGCTCAGGTAAGGTTCGGATGGCAACCAGTCCGGTGGAAATATTAATAATGATTTCATCAATGTGTTATTCCAATCATGAAGTAATTTCAAACTAATCCTTACGCCCCCTCATCCTACCCTTCTCCCTCCAGGGGAGAAGGAATTTTTTGCCTCCTCTCCTTGAAGGGAGAGGATTGAGGTGAGGGTGGTTTAATAATATTTTCACCCTCTTTGAAAACTACTCCCGTCAGGGGGCTAGGCCCTGCAAAGGGCCTTTTCCTCTTCCTCTTCAGTTGGCGGTTTACCGTTCAACGATTCTTTGCCGAACTTGTCGAGATAGAGCAAAAAATGTTCTCTTGGCAAAGTTCCCCATAATTGAAGGGACTGAAAAAGTTCTTCCGCCATGCTGATGCATTTACTGTTCATTTCCCCGGCTTCTTCACGGGACATTCCTTCTGTAGCGACAAAATCGAGGTTCATGGCAATGTTCCGTTCCGGGTCTTCGATGATGCGTTCAATGGAAAACTTTTCCGGGTACTGATAACAACTGGAGTCCCGGTTCAGCAGGAACACACCCGGACCGAAGGAATGGATCGATTCGAGATTATCGCGCAAGAAGTCGATGGTCTCCTGGGCTTCCGGGCGGGTTTCAGTGGGGAACCCGAAAAACAGGAACGAATGGTTCCAGATACCCGCTTTATGGCTTTTCATCAAGACGTCCCGTTCCACTTCTTTGGTGGTTCCCTTATCGATGAGTGCCAGCACCCGGTCGTTAGCGCTTTCCAACCCGAACATCAGGAAGATGAAACCGGCTTTTTTCATCTTGGTGAATAATTCCTCGTCCATGACCTTTTCAAATTTCAACAATGCCAGGGAACGGATTTCTATTCCGCGCTCAATCATCAATTCCGACACATCGTTGAGCGAGTGCGGCGAAACAGCTTCATCTGAAAAGGTGAAATATTTCGTATTATATTTTTTCATCAACGCTTCCAGTTCATCCACCATGCCGTTGGTTTTTTGTTTTCCGTATCGGTGTCCATAAACAAAACTATGCGTGCAGAACGTACACTTGCCCCAATAACATCCCCGGCTCTGTAAAACCGGAATAATCGGATAGGGAGAAAGGTAGTCATTCATGGGCAGACCATCAAATGTCGGCCCGGGCAACTCTTCGAACCGGAGTTCTACACGTTCTTTATTTTGCACCACTTCTCTTCCCTGCAGATGAACAAGGTTGGGAACTGTGGATAATGAATCCCCGGCCTTGAGCGCGGTGAGGAGTCTATGCAGGGGTTCTTCTCCTTCAAAGGTGACAATGCTATGGCAGAAATCATCAAAAAATTCAGGATGACCGAGCAACTGTCCGGCGTTAACACTGAAAATTGGTCCCCCCAGGGTGATATGCAGGTGTGGATATTTTTCTTTGAGCAACCGGGCCAAAGTCAACCCGGGGATGATTTGTGAAATGCCTATAATGGATATACCCACCACGTCATAACCTGACCAGTCTTCACTGGGAATCAAATGGTTCTCATATAAATGGATGAAGGGATTTGTTTTATTATCCCGTGTGGTTTCATGTGCCCTGCGGGTGGATTCTTCAGCACGGGTACCGCTCTCAAATGTCGACAGGCTGAAAACCGCTGGGGCATGCGCATCGGAAACCAGTTTCAGTGCTGATTTGATCACCATGTCTGCCTGCTGATAGGACTGGAAATCAAAAAACCGTTCCGGCGTTCTAAGCACCGATTTTGCCTCATCGACCCCTGTGATAATGCGGTCGGAAAATTTCAACCCCATAGCCAAAACATCCATGTGAGACTTCTCTTTGATTGACAGAGAGCCTTGACTTTTAAGGGATTCCAGCTTTTCAACCATGAGATTTTCGGCCTTACGCAAAAGGGGCGCCGACAAAAAATGGTCGTAGGAAGCTATATTAAAATCTCTTTGATCCACATCCCATCCCTTGGCCCGCAAATAGGAAGTGAGATAGGGCGTACTTAAATACGGCTGACTGGGATACCACTGTGCCGGAAAAATCAATAAAGTCTTCATGATGTTACTAATTGTACCATTTAAAGATATTAAGCCCAACGAGATAATATTCGATATCAATTTTTAATAATTGACATCAATTTCACGCAAAGTATAATCGACCGCTTATAGCATATTTAAAGCTTTTCCCCTGCCAACTAGCACTGAGACAGGAGAAGGCAACCTTTTAAATGGGTTTTTCCCAATCGCAAAAAGGGCATTAATCCTAATTCCCCCATATCATTTTGTCTTATTGGGGTGGGGTTGGGAGTTTCATGAAGTTTTTCGCCAACAAGAGGTTTGAACATGTTGAAAAAAAATCTTAAAGCTTTAATTGTAATCAATATTTTGTTGTGGGGAGTGTTTTGTGCAATCCCGGCAATGGCTGAAACGGTTAAAGCAACTGAAACTGAAGTTTCACTGGTTGATGGTATAGCTGTTGATAAACAAGGGAATATTTATATCGCAATGCGCGATAACAATATTATCAGTCGTGTAGACACTCAGGGTAATATGACTCGTTTTGCCGGGTCAGGAGAAGCTGGGTACAGCGGCGATGGTGGCAAGGCCACTGAAGCAAAATTAAAAATGCCCGCCGGTTTAACTTTTGACAAAAAAGGAAATCTATACATCGCCGACCGTGAAAACCACAGGGTTCGAAAAGTGGATACTCGCGGCACCATCACTACAGTAGCTGGCAATGGAACAGCCGGGTTCGGTGGAGACGGTGGAAAAGCTAGCGAAGCCATGCTCAAGCATCCTTCTGGTGTCGTGGTTGATGATAAGGGAAATATTTATATTTCGGACCGCTCCAATGAAAGAGTCCGCGTTGTAAACAGTAGAGGGGTCATCTCTACTTACGCAGGCAATGGCATTGACGGAGCTAAAGGCGATTCCGGCCCAGCCACCAAGGGGCAATTGTCGAAACCTTTTGGACTCGCTCTCGATAAACAAGGAAACCTGTACATCGCCGACCGAAAAAGCAACCGAGTTCGAATGGTTACTGCTCAGGGTATTCTTCATACAGTAGCTGGAGATGGTGGATTCTTTTTCTCAGGAGATAATGGCCCCGCCTATCGAGCCAGTGTCGCAGGGCCCACAGGTGTGGCTGTTGGTAAAGACGGAACTCTTTATATCGCTGACCGAAACAACAACAGGATCCGAGCCGTTGATACACAGGGAATGATCCGAACCGTGGCAGGAACCGGAAGACAGGATTATAACGGCGATTCAGAAGTAGCTCGTGACACCAACTTACATCTTCCTTTTGGTTTGGCCCTGGACCCGGATGGAAACCTGCTGGTTATCGACCGGTCGCATTATCGCATTCGTAAGGTTGATCCCCGCCGTGGTAGTGTCAAGACGGTTGCAGGTAACGGGAAAAAGATGTTCGCAGGTGATGGCGGACCCGCTACCGGAGCAACATTGAGCTTTCCCCAGGGACTCATCGTAGATAAAAATGACAATCTTCTGATTTCTGATAAAGGGCATAACCGAATTAGACAAATCTCACCTGATGGAATCATCAACACCATTGTAGGTAACGGAATACGAGGCAACATCGGTGATGACCTTCCTGCTATGGAAGCTTCTATCTATGGAGCGGCTATCCTAAAAATGAACAAGCAGGGTGAACTCTACATTGTCAGTCCGAGTGGATTCACTAGTCTGATTCGGAAAATAGATTCCTCGAACACCATGAGGAGAGTTCTGGGAACATCGGATGAAAACTATCTGGAAGCTATTGCAAAAAGTAAATACAAAGGCAGAGTTCAAACAGGAGAACTGGCTATCATCACCAATTTTTCAGACATTGCCTTTGACCATAAAGGAAATATGTTTATTTCCGATCGGCTCAATCATCAGGTTCGAAAAGTTTCTGCTTCAGGCGAAATCACAACGATCGCAGGTACCGGTGAATCTGCCCATTATGGAGACGGTGGACCTGCTAGTGAAGCCGCCTTTCGCGACCCAAGTGCCCTGGCTACCGATAAAGAAGGGAACCTGTATATCGCTGATGGTGCCAATAACATGATTCGAAAAATCGACACCAAGGGCATTGTCACAACAATTGCTGGTAACGGCAAGCACGAGAATACCGGAGATGGTGGCCCGGCACTCGAAGCGGGAATCCGTAATATGGATTACCTGGCCATGAGCCCGAGTGGAGAACTGCACATCGTTGGCATAAACTCCTATATGGTTAGAAAGATCACCAAGGATGGAAGAATTGTCAGGGTCGCGGGCACTGGTTACCAGGGATATTTTGGAGATGGCGGCCCGGCAACAAAAGCCATGTTCAAAAGCCCCGCATCGATCGCATTCGACTCAAAAGGCAATTTGTATATTTCTGATATGGGGAACAACACGATCCGCAAAGTGGATAATAAAGGAATCATCTCTACTTATGCGGGATCTGGCACTTTCGGCTGGGCACAAGATGGAGAGACAGTAGAAATTTATCTGCAATACTTTCCTTAGACCGGGGAAAGAAGTTATTGGCTCTTCAATAAAATATTATGCAGCGGACTCTTGGAAAAGAACCGTGTACATTTATATAAGTTCTTAAATTTATATTTTTCGGAGATTTTCAATGCAAAAACGCAACTTCGTTACAGGTTTGATTTTAATACTTTCGCTGGTTTTCAGCAGTCAGGCTTTAGCGGCTGATACTGATGGACTTGCAGGTATTCTCAAAAAAATAGACAAGCTGGCCTGCACCAAGCCGGAAAAACTTCCGCAGTATTATGCTAAAGACCTGGTTATTATTGTGGATGATAAACGTGCCTTGCTGGAAAACAGGGTCAAGGACTACCAGCAAATGTTGTCTGATTTCAGGGAAATGCAATGCCAGACCCAAAGGCAGGTTCTCGCTGGACACGTCGGCAAAGATGTCAGCTATCTTCTGGCTGATGAAATCATCAGCATCACTTCCAAGTCGAATGATACCGATGAAAGGCAGCACAGTGTATGCAGCTATTCGTTTACCCGTGAAGGAACAGACTGGAAAGTCGCTCTCGAACATTGCTCAAGCCTGCCGGACTACAGTATTGGGCCGAAAGACGACGCCCTGTACTATTTCCACAACCCGATTTATTAAAATCGGGTTTTTGGTTTTTGGGAAACTCTCAAGATATAGCCCGACCCCCGGCGATCATGCCGGGGAAAAGCCTAAACTAACGTTAATCTCAAACTATTTTTTCCAGCCCATAAAGTTTTTACATAGTGATTCTTGCCAAATGGCTTGAAATAAAAACTTCAACCCTCTAACATATCCGGATGAAGAAGCCGGATGAAAAGATCATCGCCCATGTTGACCCGGATCTCAGTGACCTGATACCCGGATATCTGCAAAACCGCCGCAATGATGTAAAGACTATTAACGAAGCAATTAAAACTTCAAATTTTGATAAAATCCGCACACTGGGTCATTCCATGCAAGGTTCAGGGGGTGGCTACGGTTTCATGCCTATCAGCAAATTCGGCGAGGCCATTGAGGAAGCCGCAAAGTTAAAAGACATCAGCAAGATTGAAAAACAATTGGATGGGCTTTCTGACTTTCTTGAGCGGGTGACACTGGTTTATGATTGATCCGGTCTAAATAAAAGTATTATATTCAACTTCACCCTTATTACCATCACCTATCAAACAGTGTTGAAATTTCTCAAGGGACTTGTAGTTTTATTTCTGGCCTTTTCAGGGGTCTGTTCGGTTTTCGCTGAGGAAAATGATTGGACGTTAGATCGTTTTCTGCAACCCTTCACCTCAGAATCACCCGGCTCAACGGGTACAACACCAGAGATTAAAAAAGTCCAGGTCACCGCAACTTTACCAGATTACCCTTGGATCAAGGTTTCTGATTACCGGAACCGAAAGGTAGAACTTTGCATTACCTGTCATGACGGGATAGCCAATGTCAGCCCTTCTCATCCTCCTGAATTTGGCT
>WAHY01000009.1:3744-9884 GCA_009873635.1 Nitrospinota bacterium | reverse complement strand
TTCTAAAGCGGGAAAAGTTGGTTTCCGTGTCAAAACATCCGGCCGACCACCTCCTTCGTAAAAAATGCTTTCAATGTCATATTGATTCGCCGCCTGCCGAAGGGCAATACCGCTCTCAAGGTTGTGCTGCCTGCCACTTTGAGTATTCAGCAACCGGGCTTTATGAGGGTAACGATCCCACGGTTTCCCGTACCAAACCCGGACACGCGAGGTTTCACAAAATGCCTGCTATTCCTTCACGTGCCACATGCGTTCAGTGTCATAGGTCATTCACTTTACAAACCCTGGGCATGGAGCCTCACGAGATGTTGGACACGCTTGAGGAGACTGAGAACACAGCCATTGATATGGAGACGTCTGTCGATAATTCTGACCAGGAAAATGTTTCTTCAGTTATCAATACCAGCGAAACCAAAGAGGATCCAGTCGAACAGGAGAACATTCCATCAACAAACAATGACCTTGTGATATCAGAAAGTGAGACCACTGAAAAACCTGCAACAAGTAGAGGTTTCTCATTGTATGCCGGGAAAGGCAAAGTCAAAAAAGACGTCCATACTGCCAAAGGAATGGATTGCACAGATTGTCATACACAGCTTGATATAATGGGAGACGGAAATATTTATTCCAAACAACATGAAGCCGTTGAGATCCGGTGCGAAACTTGTCACGGAGACAGTCTCTCCTATCCTTTAATTTCACAAATCACTGAGCCCAGTGATCCGTCAATCCGGATCAGCAGACATTATACAGGTGGCTCGAACAGAGTTGGAGACTGGATGGCAGTTACCGCGACCAGCCATAAAATGACCAACGTAAAAGTTCAGGATGGACGCATGGTCACTATGGGCAAACAAACCGGAAAAGCTCATGAAATTCCATTGGTGAAAGATTATCTTGATGCTCACTCCATTCCCCAACACCAGTCGCGACTGGAGTGTACAGCCTGTCACGCACGCTGGGTTGTACGTTGCCCGGGATGCCATCAGAATATAGGCCCGGATCAATCAAACGTTCCTGAATTCCACCCTCTGGACATAGGAGAACCCGCATTGATGATTGGCCCCAGAGGCAAGGTAGCCCCCATGCTGATTCAACAGGAGAAACAACTGACTGTTCTTGACGAACGAGGACACCCTATTCCTGTTTTGGAAAAGATGGGAGACGAGAGAGGCCATTATCGCAAGTGGGAGTTCACTAATCCGCATGGCACATCCGGATCAAACCTGGCTTATGCTTTAAATCCGCACTCAATCCAAAAAAAATCCCGGTCTTGTATCAGTTGCCATTTGTCTCCTGAAACTTTAGGATTAGGGGCAGGAGATCTCAAAATAGGAAAAAGTTTCACCGGGAAAAATGATTTTGTCGACCCCTTGAACCGAACAGACAAAATATTGAATGCATCAAAATTTGATCCACAAGCTAAAACTTCTATGCGAGGTGAAGCTCTTGCTGGAACCAGTCAGCCAAAAGCCCGGACCTTTAATCAGAAAGAAATAGTCAGGATATTAAGAGTTGGAAACTGCATACCATGCCACGACCAATATGATGACCCCATCTATCAGAATATCAACCAAAGTTATGCCTTTGCACGTACAATGGAACACCGTCAATTAAGGAAAAAAATATTAAATTTGAGGCAACCTGCTGAATGAATCGTTTTTATAAAATTTCTTTATTGCTGATCATTGCGGGAAGTTTCTGGTCACTTCCTTTTCTTTCTTCAGGACAGGGAATCGAAAATAATAACCAATCAGGTTTTTTTGAAAGTGTCATTGGTGGTGAGGCAGCACCGTCTAATGAATCTGAAAGCAAGCCAACGGGACTGCTCGACTTTTTTATTCAACCGGAAGGAAGCACCAAACCGGAAACCGAAGAGATAGTGGAGTCAGAAGTTGACAGCAATTTACCGCTAACAGGCGACTCGAAAGAAATGGTCCAGGTGCCTGAAGCGATCTCGAAAAAAGATTTTGATGCCGCCGACTTTAACGATCCATTCTACCGGGTACGCGGCTTTCAGAAAAAATCGGAAAAAATTTTAAAACCCGGAACCACTATAGACGGCGTCCAGTTTCAAAATTATGGCCAAACAGAAAAATTTATTGAACGGTTTTATCGTGAATCAGGATTTTCCATGGACAGGGTATTCGGTAAAATCAAATACCTGGAAAAACGGGGTGGTTGTTACACCTGCCACCAGGGTATCGAACAAATTAGTTCTAATCATAAGATGTCCTGTGTCAGGTGTCACGGAGGAAACCGAAGGGCTTCATCCCTGCCGAGAGCACATAGAGGGCTTGTGGCAAATCCTTCATCCCCAGAGAATGCCCCTAGGTTTTGCGGCAAATGCCACGAAAGCCATGTTAAAAGAATTGGCCGTTCGGTGATGGCTACCGCTAAGCGCATGATAAACATCACACGTTTTGGCTGGGGTGCTCAACCAGCAGATGAGTTGCCCTACTCACTGTATCCTGGCGAACAGGAACAGCCCTACCCTCCAACCGGCAACGGACATGAAGTAGACGGTTTTCTTAAAACAAAATGCCTGAGATGTCATTTGGATACACCTGGCCCACACCGCCCGGGAGACTACCGCTCAACGGGGTGTTCCGCCTGCCATATGATCTACACAAACGATGGGATTTCTTTAACGCATGACCGGGCAATCCAGGCTTTACAAGATAAAGAAGAAGTGCAAAACCGGTTTGGACGAAAATTTGCGAGCAGACCCATGAGCAATCGTCGCGGCTACCCACTACTTCATAAATTCACCACCTCTATACCCAGTGTCCAATGTGAACATTGCCATAACAATAATGGCGTTGGTGAAGAGTTTGAAGGTTTATTTGCCAAACCTTCCCGGCCTCGTTCTGTTCCCGAATCCATCAACGATGAGAACCCGGTTCTATATGGGAAGGAACATGAGTTTCTTGTCCCAGATATACATCGCGAAAAAGGCATGCATTGTATCGATTGCCACATTGGTGATGAAATGAAACCAGAAGTTGAACCGGAAGCTTTGCGTTCTGCTGTTCAGATACGTTGTATTGACTGCCATGGGACCCATTCGAAATCACCTGAAGGATTGTTGTTGATCGAGTCAGATAACAGGACCAGGAAACTAATAAAGAAAACCAATTTGAATCCCAACCTGAAAAGAAAAATCCGCGTGGGAGATACAGTTCTTGTGAATTCCAGTTTTTCTCCCATGACACATATCAAGAAGGAAAAAGACCAATGGGTTCTAATATCAAAAGTAACCGGCAAGAAACACAAAATACCTCTACTGAAAGATTTTAAACCGCCCATCGCGCATCAAGTCTCCAAACATATGGATGAAGTGGAATGCTCGGCATGCCATGCCAGGTGGTCAGCAGGAGAATGGGGTATGCATCTCATCCGTGAAAATAACTTTTCACCAGAAAAATGGAAAGACTGGAATCTGTCAGACCCGGGTTTGCAGGAGATGCTTGCAGGAGACGATTCTCAGGGTATGATCAACTGGCTGTCCGCTAAATCCCGCCCCGATAGTATTGCAGGGGATCGTCTACCGGGATATTGGTGGACAGTATTTACAGAGACCGGGTGGTCGGACCTGATATTAGGCAAAAATCATCGTGGAAAATATTCGGTACTTAAACCCCGCTATCAATATTTTCTAACCGACCGCACCAGTCCTTTAGGGCTGCCTACTAAACGTGCCGAGCCACCGATGACTCTGGATGAAGGGACAGGAATGATCTGGACAGCCCATTCACCACATACAATTCGCAAAACAGTACGAAGCTGTGAATCCTGCCATCAAAATGAACTTACTGCGGGGTTAGGAGACCCGTTACGGCAAAATATAAAATACGCAACAGCATTTTTTGAAGAACTGCGTTTAAACAATCAGGTCCTGCCGCAGTTCCAACTCAAGCAGGGGATAACACAAAGTGGAGAACCTCTGCAAACTGCTTACCCAAGTGATGAAGTTCGATTTCTCAATGCGGAAGAAATTTCTGCCCTGCAGGAAACAACAGACCGATATCGTTCGCTACGTTTCCTCAACTTACGTGAATTGAGTTTTCCGCGTTTACTCTCCAGAAATGAGTTCCCCTATGACACAAGGCACTTTGCACGCGAAAACAAAATGGAACCACCCTCATTAAAGGATGACCTTTATTATGATGTGAGCAAAAACCAGTTTGTAAAGATTACTCCGGAAGCACCCTCTGTGGAAACCACACCAACGGAAACCATTGAACAAAAACCGGAAGCCCAGCAACCCAAAATGTTAGAACCTGGTACACCAGAACCTGTTCAGCAAGAGAAAATCATAGAGTTTTTATACGATCTTTTTCAGGATGGTGAAACCGGAGATAATAGAAATGATGAACCTGCTATTAACTCAGCGCCATGAAAAACCTTTTTATTCTTGGATTCTTATTACTTTTCCTGGAGCACGCCAGCGCAGGGCCCCTTGAGGATAAAAACTGCGGTTCCTGCCACCGGTTAAGTGCTGAACAAACTGCAGACAGTTTTTCTGCTCCCGACCTGCATTATGCGGGCAACAAGTTCCAAAAAGAATGGCTGAAACAATTCTTGAAAAACCCCGAGGTTATCAGACCTGCCGGGTTCACTAATGACCCCGGGTTTTTGCAAGGTGCCGATTTGTCGCCTCATCAGTCTTTTCAGGAAGTGGATGCCAATGCACTGGCAGAAAGCCTTATGGGCTTGAAAATTTCAAAACCCGCATCAGTCAACCAGGAAACTCTTTCAAAAGGTCAGCGCACAAAAATCAAATACCAGTTTGAACGAACATTCGGGTGTATATCCTGCCATCAAAGCTTGAACCTTGCAGGAAAAGTTCGTGGAGGCATATCTGGCCCATCATTGGTCAATGCAGGTAACCGTCTGCAAGCCGAATGGGTTGCGGACTGGTTGAGATCTCCAGAATCATACATAGCAAAAGGGCGTATGCCACGTTACAAATTGGACCCGGACTCTCTGGACTTATTCACTCGATTCATCATGACACTTAAAAAAGAAGGTATTAAATAATCTGATGGTAGTAAGTCGCAAACATTTTCTAATCGGAACAATTCTTTCAACATTAATTGTGACCGGCTGTGGGCAAGATAAAAAGACCACTACAGCAAACAAACCACCCACACAACAACAAGCAACTGAAGTCATCCCACAGACCCCGCAACATGAGTCAGCACAGGTTACAAATGAAACACGTCAAACCTACCAGTGGTACTGCGCACAGTGTCATGGTGTGAAAGGAAAAGGCAACGGTATAAACGCCAAGTTTCTAACCGTCCCGCCCCGCAACCACACCAAAGCCGAATATCTCGAAACACGAACCGATGAGCAGCTTTATGAAGCTATAAAGTTTGGTGGACTTTCAGTTGGACGTGCTCCATGCATGCCCGCATGGGGACATACTTTAGATGAAGGAACTATACATTCCCTGGTCCGTTACATACGGGAGTTGTGCCAATGTGAGGCCCTCTAGCAAGGGGAGATAGCTCCTGCAGTTCGATGGTTGGCCCCTTCATAGTGGTTTGCTATAATCGTATCCTGTAAAACAGGAAACCTCTCCTTCCCGCATGATTTTTAAACAAGAGATCCCATTATGCTTGAAGTAATACCATTCCACGGTCTGCTGTATAACACCAAAGTTTCAGGACCTTTGATCGAGGTGACCGCTCCTCCTTATGATGTGATTTCCCCAGCTCTCCAGGAGACTCTTTATCAAAAGAATCCGCATAATGTTGTGCGCCTTATTTTGGGCAAAGAGTTTTCTACCGATTCTGAAATGGACAATCGCTATACGCGTTCCGCATCTACATTCCAGCAGTGGCTGGAAGAAGGAGTGTTGGTTCGTGACCCCCAACCAGGGTTTTATGTATACAGTCAGGAGTATGAGTTTGAGGGAATGCAATTCTGCCGCACAGGTTTTTTTGCCAGAGTCAAAGCTGAACCGTTCAGTGGAGGAAATATCCTGCCACATGAGTTCACACTGTCCAAAGCAAAAACCGATCGCACTCGATTGCTCAATGCCTGCCATGCAAATTTCAGCCCCATATTTGGATTGTTTTCCGATCCTGAAGGAAATATTGATAACCTGATCAGTGACGAAGAAAATCTGA
>WAHY01000009.1:0-3644 GCA_009873635.1 Nitrospinota bacterium | reverse complement strand
ACCCTTTTCAGTCATTGATGATGGCAGCGTAGTCCATCGGATCTGGCGTTTGAATAATCCAGCGGTTTGCCGGCAAATTTCAGATAATATCCAGGATAAAAAAATATATATCGCAGATGGGCATCACCGATATGAAACAGCATTAGACTTCGCGGAAAGAAATCAAGACAAAGTAGAAGACAGCGCCCACGTTATGATGTTCCTGACAAATTTGGATTCGGACTCTATGTCCATCTTCCCGATTCATCGTGTTGTGAAAAGCCCTGATCCTTTTGATCGCGAATCTTTCCTTGAGAAAGCTGCTGAATATTTTGACATCAGCAAATGGTCTGGCCCAATGAATGGAACTGAAGTAAAAACAAAATTGAAGGAAATGGGGAATTCCCAGATAACTTTCTGCGCTTACATGGGGAAAGACCATTCATATATCCTCAAAGTGAAGGATGTAAAAAATATTTTTCCCTTTTTAGACGATAATGAACCTGAAGATATGCAGGTTCTTGATGTAGCCCAACTCCACGCCCTCCTTTTGAGACACTTCCTGAAGATTGATACCCGGGAAAAGTCCGGACAACAATATGTTTCTTACAAGGTAAACTCCGAAGAAGCGATGGGAATGGTTGATAACGAAAATTACGATCTGGCGTTTTTCATGAATCCCACTCTAATTGAACATGTGCGGCGTTTGGCGGAAAATGGCGTACGTCTACCGCAAAAAGCCACCTTTTTCTATCCCAAACTTTTATCGGGACTGGTCATTAATAAATTCGGACTATGAAAATAATCTCTGCAGAATTCATGGTCGGGGCCGTTTCAGCAAAGCAATACCCAAAAGGTGGGTATCCTGAATTTGCTTTTGTTGGCCGTTCCAATGTCGGCAAATCTTCCCTCATCAAATCTTTGCTCAACCGCAAGAAAATGGTGCGCGTCAGTTCTTCTCCCGGGAAAACCCGGGAAATAAATTTCTTCAATATCAATGACACAATGATGTTTGTTGACCTTCCCGGATACGGGTTTGCCCGGGTTACTCCGGCCTTGCAAAAAAAATGGAAAGTTATGATAGATGAATACCTGACTCGGCGCGAAAATCTCACTGCCGTCATATTTATCGTTGATATCAGGAGAAAACCTACTGAACTGGACTTGACATTGAAAGAATGGCTCGAAGACCTGGACAGGAACTATATTCTAGTAATCACAAAAGCCGATAAACTTTCAAGCTCAGAACGCAGCAAACAGGTTAAAATAATTAAATCCGCATTCATGGGAAAAAACGCACTGGATTTTACTATCTATTCAAGTACAAAACATACAGGCCGGAAAGAATTATGGGCGCAGTTGCAAAGACTGGCTCGAGACGAAAAAACCCCCTTTCCCGAAAAGGAAAGAGGGTTGTAATATTAAAAGTTTGATCGTCTTTAAAAGCTTTTGAAAGATTAAAGCTTTTACAGTGGGGTTATCCCCAGAGTTCATCAGGGACTTCCAGACGGTCAACTTTTTTACCCTGGGCAATGTGCGAATCAAGAATTTCATCCACATCTTCTGGTTGAACCTTCTGGTACCAGACTCCATCGGGGTAAACAATAACAACAGGGCCCACGCCACAAGGGCCAAGACACCCGGTATTAGCAACCATGCATTTGCCAAACAGCCCTTTTTGTTCCACACCCATTGCAATTTTTTCAAATATGGCATTGGAACCGTTTTCTCCACAGGAACCCCTTGGATGTCCCGGAGGCCGGCTGTTGGTACACACTAAAATATGATAACTTGGTTTCGGCATCAGTAAATCTCCGTACAGGTTAAGTAAAAAACTGGATGCTACATTAGATGCCCAATAAAGGAAATAGTTTTTTTAAAAAATGGAATTTTTTAATGCAAAATCAAACCATGAAGGTGATTTACCCAAGGGTAGATTTGACGGGGCTTATTTAAAATCCTGGTTAGAACCTCTCGTCAAAAAACCTGTCTCACGCTTTGAGTTTTTCACTCTTAAAGGAGATGCATCGGACAGAAGCTATTTCCGGGTTAACTATACTCTGCAAAACTCGCAGGAGTCATCGATCATTGTCATGCAATTGAAGGAACCTGATTGTGAAAAGGAACCGGACTTCAACCGTATGCAAAAATTCCTGATTCACCAGGGCATACCGGTTCCCGAAATTTTATATTACGATGCCAAACGCGGTCTCATTTTCCTGGAAGATGGCGGAGATGTTCACCTGGAAGATATTGCCCGCCGTTCCCCAGGTGAAATCATTTTCTGGTACAAAAAGGCCATTGAGCTTATTGTGACCATGCAGACTCGCGTCACCAAAAATATGCGACCCTATTGCCCCGCCTACACATTGAAGTTTGATGTTGAAAAGCTGATGTGGGAAATGGACTTTATGATAAAACATTATATTCAAGGGTATCTGAAGCGCGGATTAAAACAGGATGAAACATCAAAAATTCGGACGGCTCTTTTAACTATATGCAAACCCCTGTCAGAGCAAAAACAGTTTTTCGTTCACCGGGATTTTCATTCAAGGAACCTGATGATTCGGGATAACAACCTTCTGCTCCTTGATTTCCAGGACGCCAGAATGGGACCGCGTCAATATGATCTTGCCTCCCTTCTAAAAGACTCTTATGTAGTACTGAAAGAAGAAACCAGAACTGAACTGCTGAATTATTACCTCGAACTGATCGAGAATGAAGAGGGGGAACCTGTTTCCCGTTCCCATTTCCTGAGTATTTTTGATTTGATGTCGATCCAAAGAAACCTGAAGGCTATTGGCACCTTTGCATTTCAATACATGGAACATGATAATGAACGGTACCTGGAATATTTGCCTCCTACTTTGCAATATGTCCGGCATACCATTGACTCGCGACCAGACCTTGAACCCTTGGGTAATGTTTTGAAACAGGCAATACCTGCGCTTAATTAAATAGTAAGGCTACCCGGCCATGATGATTTTAAAAAAATACGTTTTACTCATGTTTATAAAAGTCTACCTGCTTACCGTATCAGGTTTGATAGGGATTTATTTGATCATTGATTTTTTTGAACGGGTGGATGAGTTCATGGCCAAGAATTCTCCTATCACTGACCTCGTTACCTACTATGTCTACAAAATACCTTTCATTGGTGGTTATATGGCACCGCAAGCTGTACTCTTGGCTACTGTCATCACACTCGCCTCGCTGGCAAGGCAAAACGAGTTCACCGCAATGAAGGCATGCGGTATCAGTGTGACCGGAATAACTTTTCCTATAATTGGCGCATCAGTTGTTATTGCTTTTCTCGCTCTGGCCAATAGCGAATACGTTGCCCCCAAAACCAATCAAAAAACGAATTATATTTTTCTTCATAAGATTCGAAATAAGCAAAGCTACCGGAAAATTCCCAAGAATGATTTATGGCTTAAAGCGAAAGATAATTCAATCTGGAGCGTTGACACTTTTGACATTGAAAAGTCTTCTCTTCATGGCCTGATCATTGTGATGCCAGATGATGGCTTTGGAATCAAACAAAGGATCGATGCTGCCAGTGCAGTCTGGTCAGTGGATAAATGGTTTTTCATTGATGGATATATTAGAAAATTTAACAAGGATGGACTTATATCTACAGAATACTTTGAGAGCCGATCATTTTT
>WAHY01000008.1:107575-116640 GCA_009873635.1 Nitrospinota bacterium | reverse complement strand
GGTGAGACGCCTTCTTCCAAAAGGCGCAAGCACCCGCATTCCAATTGATACCTTCCCCTGGAATTGTGGCGGAATAATATAGGTAAAAGCTTCTTTGATAGGAAGGTTGAACACCACTTCTGCGAACAGCTTCTCGTTGGCAGAGGGATTCGATTCAATCGTTTCAATTTCACGCTGGATGTGTGTATTCACAAGGCAGGACTTTCAAAAATTTAACAATTGTACCACCCCTGAAGAAACTAGGAAACTGGCAATAGCCCCTTGAACCGAGTAATCCATTGAGGACAGTATAAGGTAATGCTATGATCCAGCAAAGGTTTTCCACAAAGGAAGAAAATATTGACTAGCTTGTAAATTTACTCTAATCTCAAATTTTTCAAAATAATGGAGTGGTTAGGACTTTAGGGATAATGTTGTGGGCAGATTAATGGCTTTTATTTAGAGGTGAAGTTATGAAAGTTGGAGACAAGATCAAGTTTGATTTTGCAGGCAAGAAAAAAGAAGGTGTAGTGAGCAAAGTGTTCCCAAAAACAGTTTATTTAAAAGTTGATTTCGACAAAGATAAACAAAAAACCGTTAAGCGTAAGCTTAGTGCGATTGATGGGGGAAAATCCAAGAAAAAATAATCGAAGTCAAGATTGCTTCATGTTTAAACGCCCACACCTCTAGCAGTTTGAAGAAGAAGTGTGGGCAAATTTTTATTCTGATGGTTGGTAATCAGCAACTTCAATATGCTCGGTGACTGATTTAATTCCTTCCGTATCAAGAATGATCGCAAGTACCATGGTTTTTGCGCCGCAGAAGTCACTGCCGATGCGCGACCCGACACAAAAGTTGCTGTGCTAATACCTGCTATTAAACAGACTAAAGCCAGAACTTTTTCATACTCTGATCCTTAATCCAAATATTTAAAAATAAGTTTTAATTTTTGCCTGACTTTTCAGGCGCTCAATATATTCCTTTGTAGCTTTTGAGCTTTTCATTTTTTTTAGAAAGTTTACAATTTTCCCCTTTTCATCTTGAAAAGGGTTGGCACCCGCTGATTTTCTGTCGGTGACTTTCAGTACGTGAAACCCGTGCCCAGTTCGAAAAATGTCGCTGATCTCCCCTTTTTTCATTTTAAAAGCCCTGTCGCTGAATGCGGGAAGCATTTGTTTTCTGGTGAAAAAGCCAAGGTCTCCCCCTTTGGAAGCCAGGCTGTCTTGAGAAAATTTCTTAGCCAATGCGGCAAAATCTGTTCCATTGCGGAGTTGATCGAGAATCGATTCGAATTTTTTTAGAACCTTTTGTTCTCCAGCTTTTCCTTTTGATGGATTGAATTTCAACAAGATAATACTGGCGCGAACTTTTTCAGGACTGGTAAATTTGTTTTTATTTTTTTCATAATAGTCAAGAGCTTCATTGTCACTTACCTTTATTTTAGGCTCGATCTCTTTTTTGATAATTTTGTCCATATATAAATCGGTTTCAACCTCAGATTTATATTGGTCAAGAGTCAAACCCTGGTCAGCGAGTTTGTGTTCGAAGACTGCTTCTGAACTAAACTTGGCCTTCACCTCCTGGACTCTTTTTTCAAGCATTTCTTTTGTGATGTTGATTCCCGATTCTTTGGCTTTCAATACAAGTAGAGTGCGTCCGATTTCATCATCTATTAATTTTTTGGCTGCGGATTTTTCCTGATCGGTATTCAGGGGTATGCCGCGTCTTTTGTATTGTTGTGCTGCCTTTTTTAATTCGCGGAAAATCAAATCTCCATTGATGTTTTCTCCGTTTACCTGAGCAACAACTTTAGGAAGTTTGATTTTCAATTCATCATGTTTATGTCCGGAATGGGCCCAGGTGTTTGAGGGATAAGTGGAAACTAAAACTCCTGTACCAAGTAAAATAAAATATAAACACAAGGAAACATATCGTGCCATCACGGTTATCCTTTCTCTGAAAAACTTTAAAAGAATATTCAGGAATTCAAAATTGAATGAGATACTCCTAAAACTAATCATTCAACATAATAATGTCAACCGATTTGTTAATGCTGTAATTGTCGGGTCAAGTTGCGAAACAGGAAGGTCCCCAATACTACAATGCCTAGCAGCATGGTTACCGCAATACGGTATTTTAGAGTTTCAGTTGAGTCAAATATCCACACCACTCCTCCCCATAGCATAGGCCCCAGGATGGAAGCCGCTTTGCCTGCTAACCCATATAATCCAAAAAACTCCCCGACCTTTTCAGGAGGTGAAAGTTCAACGATGAACGCCCTGCTGACTACCCAGACTCCTCCCATACCCACTCCTGCGATAGGCCCCACACACCAGAACAGGTATTCACTTTGACTTAATGCTGCCAGGAATAGGGCGGTGATCCAGAGTGCCAACACCAACCAGTAGGACCAAACCACTCCTTTATGCTTTACCAGAATGCCGATGATCCATGAGCCGATCATTGCCCCTACCGTTGAGGTGATCAAAAAATTTGTAATTTGTCCGCCGTCGAATCCGATCACCTTGCTGGCATATACCGACATAAAAGCAATTATGGTGTTTACGGCATCAAGGATCAGGAAATGTATAAGAATAAAACGAAAAAGGGACTGGTATTGTTGTGCCCGAAGGAAAGTTTGCTTGAGTGTGTTAAATGCTTCTTTTAAACGGATCGGTTGTGCGGTTTGTCCGGTTTCAGGATCTTTAACAAACAAGAAGCAAGGTAGGGAAAAGAGCAATAACAGTCCGGCAGTGGGTAGAAAAGCCGCTGAACGCCCATCAGATTCAACAAATCCTTTTACCATCAACATGCCAAAGATGGAGCCAAGATAACCAAAAGCCACGCCATAACCTGAAACAAGTCCAACATGACTGTTTCTTGAAATGGCTGGGAGCATGCCGTTATAAAAAACCAACGCGGATTGATAACCGTAGTTAGCCAACATAAACAGGGCCAGCCCGGCCCAAAGGTGGTTGGTGGTTCCTATCAATCCTGTGCAGAAGACACAAAGCAGAGTGAGGCCGATCAGTGGGCCTCGACGTTTTCCGGTGGTATCTGAAAATGTTCCGAATACAGGTACGCTTACAGCTACTGCCAGCATGGAAAGTGACAGGGCGGTGCTGTATAAAATGTCTTGTCCGCCATGGTCAACGGTAACCCACAACGCGAAATACAGTGAGATCACGTTCATGGAAAAAATGGTGTTGGCAAAATCGTAAAGGGACCAAGAGAAGATTGCCAGTCTGCTGGAGGTTTGGTTCACTTTGAGGATAGAGCGGTGCGGAACCCGTAAATTTCGTTTTTAATGTGTGGCAGGTTGCGTGCGCGGTTTACAATTTTTACGCCTTCAATACTATTGATCCAGGAACCGCCACGGAGAACTTTCATTTTCAAGGGACCTTGAGGTCCTTCGGGGTTGATTTCAGGGCTGACCCGATAATAATTTTCGTCATACCAGTCGAGGCACCATTCCCAAACATTTCCAGCTGTATTGTATAACCCAAACGGGCTGACCCCAGAGTGATAATAATTAACAGGCGCGGTGTAGGGGTAGTTATCGTTTTCCCCAAAAATATTGAGGAAGAAAAAATTGATGCCCTTATCAAATTTTTTTCCCCACGGCCATAGCCGGCCATCGTTACCTCGTGCGGCCTTTTCCCATTCGGCTTCTGTAGGTAGCCTTCGTCCCTTCCATTTGGCGTATGCCATGGCATCGTGCCAGCTCACTCCAACTACGGGCTGGTCTGGATCGTTAAACCGGGAATCCTCCCAGAACTTTGGAGCAGGATGCCCAGTAGCTTGCATGAAGGCCGCATATTTTTTGTTGCTCACTTCATACTTATCGATGTAATAACCGGGAGTGAAAACAAAATGTACAGGTTTTGCATCTTCTTTTCCAGAAGAGGTGCCCATTTGAAAGTATCCCTGGGGGATATATACCATTCCTGGTGGAGCATCAGCGAATGCGGGAGTTTGAAATAAAATAAACGAAATTAATAAAAGGGAAGGAATCAGTTGATTGGGTCTCATGCAGGTTTGCATGGAAGTCATGATAAGTCAAAAAATCCGATATAAGTTACAAGATCCCGTTTGGTTTCTGGTGCCAGGTCTTTCGCCTCCTCAATATTTTCCACATTGATCCACTGGTAATGCCCATTCCAGCAATTCAGGCTCAACACGGTATTGCCATACCAGTCCATACTCTTATTCAGGAAAATGGGCCCCTCGCACTTCTGGCAATGACCGTGAATCTCTAAATTGTTTTTTGGTTCAAGCATACGTATTCCTAATATAATGAGCAGGCTATGCCTATAAATTAAGTTACAAAGGCATTGGTTGGCAAGCAATTTATTATGAAACAATAAGTTTGAAATGCTCAACCTCATTGAAATGTCAAGGTTTTTTCAGCTATTTGCTTAAAGGTTATGTTTTGAAGGGTATTAATAATTATTTCGGATAGGTTTTTGGATATGTCAGGTAACCGGTTTTTTGAAGGAGAGTTTTCAGTTCATCAATGGGGAGCCCTATGATATTGGTTTTTGATCCTGAATAATCGCGGATCATAAAACTGCCCTCACCCTGAATGGCATAGGCCCCGGCTTTATCCATGGGTTCTCCGGTTTGGATGTAGTTCAAGATTTCTTCATCTGTTAAAGATTTAAAGCGAACTTTAGAGGTAATGGATTTATCAAGAGTTTTTTCAGGGCCAACAACACAGATGCCGGTGGCAACTCGATGTTCTTTGCCACTCAAACGACGGAGCATTCTTTGCGCATCAGCGACATCTTCGGGTTTTCCCAGAATCTCCTGGTGCAGTGTCACAAGTGTATCCGCTCCGATCACCCAGCATTCGGGATATTGGCGGGCGACATCCTCGGCTTTCGCGCGGGCGAGCATTCTGGCATTGTCCTCGGGACGGTAACCATAATCTAATTCTTCCTCCACAGAACTGGGGACCACTTCAAAATCACTGGTAATCTGCTTTAGCAGTTCCAGCCGGCGGGGAGATTTTGATGCCAGAATAAGTTTTTTCTTTAACATAGGCAATGCACCATACCTGAAATGAAAATCAGGATCAACCTCACCAAGCGAGAGGTCAATGAGCAATGGCTTTAATTGGTAATATAAGGAATGTATCTCGGCTGAAAATTGATTGCCATCTGCTTCCCCTGCTAAGGGGCACTAGATCTAATTGGCTTGGCAAGGGGCTGGCAATTGGGAATCAAATCTTATATATTATTGGCCCTTATCCGGACATTATAAATAACTTGATTGAAGGAACTGGTATGGCGGGTGCAACACATCAAATTCAGATTCGACATATATTGGTTGAAAAAAAAGAAGTGGCAGATTTGCTGATTGAGACGATAACCAGTATTCCCACGGAAACTGGCCGGGTACAAATGTTGATGAAACTGGCTGCTAAGTACAGCATATGCCCTGAATCGAAAGAGGATGGAGGAAACCTGGGCTGGCTGGAAGTGGGTTGGAATAAAAATGATCCCCGTCAACCGAGAGGTGGTTTCAAATCATTGGATAATACTGAATTGAATGATTTCATTCTTGATGGCGTAGAAAAGATGACCCTGATGAAAGGAAAGGTGTTTGGACCCTTTGAGTCCTATGAAGGATTTCATGTGGGCATCATCTGCCAGGAAGTCAAGCTGGATAGGATTCTTTAGCCCTGTTAGGGAGAGTTATTTCTGGGTAATGGTTTGTTGCTCTGTTGTCTGTATCTTTTCGCCGCTTTCCCCGACAAAATTATAAGCAAAGCAGCCGCTTGAGCATCTCACCATATAGTGTGGGCAGGACCTGCAGGGTTCTTTCGCTTCAGTCTTCTCAAAAACCGTGTTCAGAAACTTTGCTCCCATTTTAGCCATGGCAATGGAGTTCACCTCTTTAAACTCCGATACATTCCCCAACTTCAGGTTGTGAAAGGGAAAGCAATTGAAGCAGTCGCCCTTCGCGTCGATATCCATAGGACTTCCATCCGCGCATCCGAAATAGAACTCGTTTCGGTTCCATTCTTCTGTTGGCGGTAACTGTTTGTTGCCGTGAAAATAAAAACGATCGGTGAAAGAAAACTGATCTTCACTGATTTCATCAAGAAAGCACGGTGGAAGAGAGCAATCGAAGCGAAAGCACAATTGTGGAAACTTCTCCATGATGTTCAGCATTTTTTTTCCGACTTTTGGGAAGTCCCGTATGGGAAGATAGGTGTTAGCTTCTCCTCCTATAATCGGGAAAGCGGGGCTGACCCGGATTTTATATTGCTTGTCACGAGGCAGGCCTGCCTTCTGGTAAATCTGGTCGATCTCTTCGCATTGCTGTTCAAGCTCCTGGTCTTTAGAGTACAGGTTGATGCTGAATGTGACACTGTAACCGTTGACGCGCAACATACGTTCAGCAACTTCCCGGCATCGGGCATGATTTTTTTCTGAAATATTTTCCATTGTTTGCCAGTTTAAAAGAATGGCAAAATTCACATTTTTACTGATAGCGCCACTGGGACTGGCTATTTTTAACAACAGGTCAAGAACTTTGTCCGGCATCAACCCATTTGTGAAAACGCTGAGATGAGAATAGGGAAGAATATCATCATAAGTGTTTTGCAATATTTCTACGAATTGAGGGTGCAGGGTTGGTTCCCCACCCATAAAATTGATAATTGGTGCGTTTTTGATTTTAGGCAGGAACTCGTTCTGGAAGTAATCGTACTCCATGGATTTCCCAGGTGTCTTCACCGTCTCTTCCATATATTCGTCTGCAAAACAGTAATTGCATGTTAGATTGCAATAACTGTTTAAGATGATATTCACCAATTACCTCCTGTGAACCTGTAATGATTCTGCCAAGCTACAAACCTGACCGTTATCTGTTGGGTCAGGCGTTTAAAAGCTGATATTTCCTCGAATGCCTACATTATACTATTTAGAGGATGATAAAGGGTTTTTAATGTCTACGGATCGAACTTTTTCTTCCGGCGCAGAATTTGTGATGTTCCGGCCTGGACCACAAGAGCCATTTCACAAGGATAAGTGCGGACGACATTGACGAAAGTTTGAATAGCTTTGTCTTTCGCGTCGGTTTCATCTTCCGATTCGCAGGCATACTCCCACGCGGTACTTAAAGTTGGGATTTTTTCCAACCCATGTTCTTCCAGCCGCTCGGTTATTTCCTTGTGAGCTTCTTCGCTTAATCCTTTAAACTCTACAGCAATGAATACTTTGTACTGCAAGGTTCTCCTCCTTCGTTTGTCCGGGTTCTGAAAAACTTGTAGGGACTAGTGTATAATATGCCGTGCTAAACTGCTAGTCGTTGGCTCGGTTTGCTGGAAGTAAATTTATCCCACTTAATATCACCGGAAGCTCTCCGGCCCGCTTGAGGTTCTTGCCTTGTCCTCATTTCATAAATTCATAGCAAATATTGGTTGGACTACCTTGGGGAAAACTGGAGTCCAGATAATTTTGTTTTTGATTTCCATAGTGCTGACACGCTATCTCGGCAAGGAGCGATTGGGAGACTACGCCACTCTTTTAGTCATTCCAGTATTTGTCAGGTTGTTGACATCGTTTGGTTTCGAAACGCTGATAAATAAAAAATTGCCCGAACTCGGCATCAATGATCCCTCGGGATCTGAAGGGCGTTTTCTGGTTAGCAGGTTGTTGGTTCTCAGGTTTTTGACCGGTGGAATCTTTTGTTTTCTGATTTATCACTTACTGTCCTACTACCTTGACTTTATAGATAAACCGGGGTTGATCGAGTTTCGTTGGGCTTTGATATTCTATTTCTTTGTCATAAACGTGGACTCTATATTGAGCACTTTGTTCATGACCTTGCTTCGGTTTAAGGCGTTAGCAAAAATAGAAACTTTTGGGGCCTTCTTGAACCTGGTTTTTTTATTGCTGTTTATACGTTTGGATTATGGAATTTATGCGGTTCTTTACTCTTATATTATTTCAGTCGCCATAACGAGTGTGGTCTATCTGGTTCTGGCAAAAGATCAATATTTAGGATCTGTAAAGAAACCCGAATGGGATGACATGGGGCACCTCGCATGGGTGTCTTATGGGATTAGTTTTTTAAGCTTTGGATTAATGACCCAAAGCGACGTCCTGCTGATGAATTTTTTTAAAGTGGGCCGTGCTGATATCGGCTTGTATCACCTGGCTACAGGACTTAGTGCGTCAATGGCTTTCCTCCTTGCTGGCGTGGCTCCTATGGCGCTATCACTGTTTTCAGAAACCTATGCAAAGGAAGGAACGAATAGCCTTGGAAACCTTTTTTGCCAGATTGTTGGGTTCGCCTCTTACCTGACGATTCCCGTATACATATTCTGCATCCTGAACTCTTCCTACTTAATCGAATTTATATATGGTTCTGAATTTTTAGAGGGAACAGGTGCATTGGCAGCGTATGCCACTTTTGCTGGGATACAAACTGCATTGGGAATCAACTTCACCGTTTCTACTTTATATGTTATCCGTCATCGAGATGTGGCAATGCGGTCCACCGCTGAGAGCAGCATTCTTAATATTGTTTTGAACCTGGTGTTGATTCCCTCACTAGGCATGATGGGGGCCATAGTGGCGACAGGTTCTTCGATGGTTTATATGGTTATACGGCAGTTGAAAGTCATTTCTTCAGAAATGGATATTGCACCTGTTTTTTCCATTATTGGCCGTTGTTTTTTGTTTTGCCTGATAGCTTCTGCGCCACCATTAATTTTATCAGGATTTGATAAAGGGCATTTGTTGATTAACCTGCCTGTATATCTGATATCGTTTGTTGTGCTTCTCTTTTTAGCAAAGCCTTTTAATGATGAACAACGCCAGTTTGTCGTCAATGTATACCCACAGCTGGACAGTTGGTCCAAGTGGTTTTTTCGATCTCCAGGGAATTGATTCAAATTATGTTAACTGCTGATCAACAATTGAAGGATTGCAGGATATGTGGGTTTTCGGGGCAAAGTCCTACTTATCAAGTTCCTGAAATGATGTTCGGATTGAAAGAGGAATTTTCTTATTTTCAGTGTTCAGAATGCCAGTGTCTGCAGATTGAAGAATTTCCATCAGATATGTCAA
>WAHY01000008.1:102508-107476 GCA_009873635.1 Nitrospinota bacterium | reverse complement strand
GTTTTCGGGGCAAAGTCCTACTTATCAAGTTCCTGAAATGATGTTCGGATTGAAAGAGGAATTTTCTTATTTTCAGTGTTCAGAATGCCAGTGTCTGCAGATTGAAGAATTTCCATCAGACATGTCAACTTACTACAAGCAGAATTATTATAGCCTCACTCAAAGTCCTGAAAGTTTATACCCGAATATTTTTGAAACCTGGGCCAGAAAAAATAGAGACCGCTACGCGGTTTTGAACGAAGGAATATGGGGCAGGATAATAAGCCTGGTACATCCAGCGGAGTCAGACATGGCCTGTTTGTCTCAAGTGAATTTGAACCGTAAAAGCAGAATCGTTGATATAGGCTGCGGGACAGGCTTTCTACTCTATTTCCTTAAGGAAGCCGGGTTTGAAAATGTATTGGGCATAGAACCAAATCTTGAAAAGGATTTGAAGTATTCTAATGGTCTGATTATTAGAAAAGCCCAGGTGCATGACCTGGATGAAGAGCAGGATCTATTCATGTTCCACCATTCTTTTGAGCACTTGCCTGACCCGATAGAAACTCTTGCAACGGTTCACAGGCTATTGCCTGTCGGTGGTGGGTGTATGATCAGGGTTCCTCTGGTTTCGTCAGAAGCCTGGGAAAAATTTGGAATCAATTGGGTCCAGCTGGATGCCCCCAGGCATTTCTTTTTATACTCTTTGGACAGCCTGAATATTCTTGCCAAAAAAACCGGATTTGAAATTCAAGACGTTGTTTATGATTCTGATGAATTTCAGTTCTGGGGGAGCCAGCAATACCTGAATGATATACCATTGATGGCAGAAAATTCGTATGGGAGGAATCCTGCCAAGGCAATATTTTCCAAGGAAGATATAAACAGCTTCAAAAAGATGGCTGAAGACCTAAACGCTGTTTCACGGGGCGATCAGGCCGCTATTTATATGGTGAAAAGCTAACGGGACAGAGCTGTTTCACCGTTAAGCTGGGTAAAGTTTAATTTATTGGAAATTAGAAACTTCTATGGATCAAGAGTTGAAATTCTGTGGAAAAAGTTTAGGACAAGGACACCCACCATTTATAGTGGCGGAAATTGGATTCAACCACAATGGTGATGTTGAGCTTGCAAAACGCATGATTGATTCCGCCGCTGAAAATGGAGCCGATGCGGTCAAACTTCAGACTTTTGTCGCCAGAGAGATGATCGCGAATACCCTGTTGGCGGATGACCCGGATAACCCAGGGAATGAAATTCCGTTTTACGAGTTCTTTGAGCGTTATGAACTTTCGCGTGAAGATTACAAGGTTCTCATCGCCCATGCCCAGTCTTTAAATATTCCGTTATTTTCCACCCCTTTTGATGATGCGTCTTTGGGTCTGATGGTGGAGTTGGGAATGCCCGCGATAAAAATAGCATCCCCGGACCTGACCTACACTCCCTTTTTGGAAAAGGTGGCCGAAACAGGTTTGCCGGTTGTGCTCTCGACCGGAATGGGTGTAGAGCAGGAAATAACTGAAGCTTTAAAGGCACTTAAAAAAGCAAGCTCTGTAGTTCTTCTGCATTGTGTTTCAAACTATCCCTCAAAATATGAGGAGATGAATTTAGGTTGTTTGAGACAACTGCGAGACAGTTTCCATTTGCCAGTAGGTTTATCCGATCATACATTGGATAATTTATCTGCCGTGGTCGCGGCATCGTTGGGAGCGGTGATGATCGAAAAGCACTTTACGCTAGACCGAAAGCTACCCGGAGTCGACCAATCGATCTCAATGGAACCGGAAGACCTTCGCCGGTTGAAGTCGAAAGTCCTTAATGTAACAAAGATTCTTGGTGATGGAAAAAAGCAAATCCAACAATCAGAAATTCCGGTCAGGCAGTCTGCGAGGCGCAGTCTGGTGGCCAGGGTCGACATTCCTGCTGGCACCAAGTTGGTTGCAGATATGCTTGCCTGCAAACGTCCCGGAACCGGTATTCCTCCCAATGAATTGAGCCAGGTTCTTGGTAAGTCACCTAAAAATGATATTTCTGCCGAACAGATCCTCACCTGGGATAGCTTTTAATTACTTTTCATTTTTGTGTGTTTGCATTACGCCAGCGGCAAAGGCCTGCAGTGATACTGCCTAATATGCAGTGGGTGAGGGCGGATATTGCGCCAGGAACGGTAGCCAGCCCATAGTTTGAAAAATTACTTCTTGCAAGTTCTGTAGCCAGACCTGAGTTTTGCATCCCCACCTCGATAGATACGGTTTGTGCGTCCTTCTCGGTGAACTGGAACAGACGTGATAAAACATACCCCAATACAAATCCAAAAAGGTGCAGGGTGATCACCGCGAAGATTAATGATGTGCCGATATCCAGAATTGCCGTTTTCTTGGCAGCAAGAATAAAGTCAACAATGAAGACAATAGAAAGTACAGCGAGAAAAGGAGTGTAGGCCTCTACTTTCTTAACCATGCGGTGAAAATAATGGTTCAGAAAAACCCCGGCTAAAACAGGAAGTATGACCACCTTCAAAGTTTTAAGCAGAAGCCCCAAAGTATCAACATCGACCTTCAACCCGGTCAGTTCCATCGAGATGGACTCCACCCACCAGGTTGTTAAAAGCGGAGTGAGCAGGACAGCCAGGAGCGTTGAACAGGTCGTCAGACTGACTGAAAGCGCGACATGGGTTTTCGCGATAAAGCACACAACGTTTGAAGCAGTTCCTCCAGGACAACAGGCAACCAGGATGAGCCCGATCACAAAATCAATGGGTAGGTTGAAGGCAAGAGCCAGGGCATAACCAAGTCCCGGCATGATTGTATATTGAAGCACTACCCCCAGCAGGATGGACTTTGGGATCTTGAGGACTCTGGAAAAATCATCGAAGTCCAGCGTGAGCCCCATGCTCAACATGATGATTCCAAGAAAATAGGGGATCCAACCAGGTTGAAACCAGGTGGCGGTTTCTGGTTTCCACAAGGCCAGAGATGCGCCCGTCATTACCCAGACAGGGAATAAGTTTGCCAGGGTAATGAAAAATCGTTCGACCGGATTCACTCAGGTTTTTGGGCGATGATACTGGAATAGGCTTCTTTGCCATTGTCAAAGTCCTGATAACGGATGACTCTCAGGCCTTTGAAGATATCAAGCAGTTCGTTGGTGTCTAGTGCCCATTTCCGGCTGAACCGGGCATATTTCAGGTAGTCAACATTATAGGTTTCAACAACAATCATTCCGCCGGGTTTCAGGGCAGACTCGAACTGTTTGAAAAGATTCCTTTGCATATAATAAGTGCAGAGGATCACATCGTAGCTGTTGGGTTCCAGCCTATGAGTTTCAAGGTCAACGACTTTTGTCCTGATTGACACGTTATTTTTTTCCGCCAGTTTATGTGCCTTTTCCAGTCCCCTTTCGGAAATATCAAGACCTGTGACATCGAACCCCTGGGTGGCAAGATAAACCCCGTTTCTTCCTTCTCCCATAGCGATATCAAGAACTTTCCCCTTTGGCAAAATGTGAAAGTTATTGACCAGAAAGGGAATAGGCTGTTCACCAAACAGGTAAATGTCTGTTTTATATTTACTGTTCCAGCGTTCTTTATCTTTCGGTTTTGCGAGCAAGGAACTGGCAGAACATAGAAACAATAGTGTCGTTAAAATTGCTATGCGCTTGGTATCATATAATATTTTCATGGCAAGGGCCTTGAGTAGGTTGTTGGTTCAGTCTAGCGGAACAACAGATACCGTTCAAGGGAATTTCCGTTTACTTGGGTTTTCTGAGCAGGTAAAATTGATAAACACTAAGGGGACCTGTAATAATTAGATGATTTTACATTGCGGCAACTCGCGAGCTTTTAAGTCATAAGGATCACTCGTGGATAAAGGTAATATTAAAAGTGACCTTAATAATAGTATCTCCTACTAAGATGGAGTATGAATATGTCGTCACGAACTATCTCGAAAATAACGCTTAGTTTTTTTGTTCTCTTCTTTTCTTTCAATGCCTGGGCTGATGGCTTGCCGGGGAAAAAGCCTGTTTCTCAATCTGCTGACAAACGTTTTTTCAATTATGCCGATGGTACAACACTGGATAATAAAACAGGTTTGTTATGGATGACTCAGGATTATTGGCAAAAGGAAGCTAAATGGGTCAACTGGTACACAGCTAACGAGTATGCTCAACGTATGAACAACAAAGATTTCGCAGGTTATCGTGACTGGCGGTTGCCCACCCCCGAAGAGGCTGCGACTCTGTATGACCGCAGAAAACGTAATCTGGACAAGGATGGTGATAAAATTTTTATCGACAGCATGTTTCCCAAAGGAGCGGGCTGGAGTACCTGGACCAATGAGGAAAAACGCAATAAAGCGGTGACCGTCTCCTACAAAGATGAAGGCGGTCAGTCTTATCAGGATAAAATTTCTGGAGTGGATGCTTTTTTAAGGCTGGTTCGTAACGCTCACTAGGCATCAGACCCTTTTTTGTTAAAAATGAACCTCTTAACTATGCGAACCATTCATTTGATCATAACAGGGGTTTTTGTGCTCTTACTGACGGGTTATACTTTTGCCTTTCATCTGGATAAATATGCCCCAAGGGTTCCATCTGAATTGTTAGAAGAACTTCAGGATATGGATAATCCTTTTCCCTCTACACCTGATCGTATAGAGGCTGGACAGGAAATATATTTTGGCAAGGGGCAATGTGTCACCTGTCATAACGTCAATGGAAAAGGAATGAAGCGTCCTGGCCATGCGCCCAGAGATTTCACGGATCGCAACTGGCAGGAAACTAGGACCGATGGCGAACTCATGTGGGTGTTGAGAAACGGGAGTCCGGGTACAGAAATGCCGGTTCGGGTGGGAAAAGTTATCACTGAGGAGGAAGGATGGAATGTGATTGCTTACATCCGCACGTTTTATCAAATTGAAGGCATATCAGATGAATAATTTAGAAACAAGGTTTAAGAGGAATTGTAAGGTTCTTGGAGGGATAATCCTG
>WAHY01000008.1:95901-102408 GCA_009873635.1 Nitrospinota bacterium | reverse complement strand
CAAAACCACGTTATCGCTGATTTTACTGTGAGGAGAAACTTTATGTGGGGATTGTCAGTTAAATCTTGTGCAGTTTTGTTGCTTGTTTTATTTTCAGCACCTTCAATTATTCGAGCCGAAGATGATGTGTTTGCACAAAAAATAATTAATAGTCAGTGCAAAAACTGTCACAGATTTGAAGGGAAACCGACCTCTAAGTTTGAGCTGAAAGCCCCTGACTTGATTTGGAGTGGTGTAAAATATCAGCGCGCATGGTTACGCCGTTGGTTGATTGGTCAGGAAGATAACCTCTATCCAAATAGTTATCGTTGGGATAAATTGAGATTCTCCGGTAAACATATGGTTCTGATGAAAGAAGAAGCCGAGGCGATTGCCAGCTATATGGAAAAGACTTACAAAGACCCTCGAATCAAAAAAAGTTTTGTCGACATGTCAACTTTCACCGAAATGGAAGCCGCTCTAGGGGCGAAAATTTACCGGCAATACTCGTGCCTGGCTTGCCATCAGATTAAGGACGGCGAAGATAAGAAAATAGGAGGCCCGATCAGTGTTGACCTATTCAATGCGGGTAACCGTTATACGTTGGATTGGTGGACCCGGTTTGCACAAAATCCTCAGGACTTCACCCCACATAGCGGGGAATATCTGGCTGATATCAGCACTCGTAAAGCACGTCAAATTATTGGTTATGTCATGACACTTGGTGTGAAGGACTTTAAATTTTTTGAGCCCTGGAAAACAACTGCTTTCAAAAATGCTGACGTAAAGCGTGGTGCGAAAGTTTACAAAGAATATTGTGTGCAGTGTCATGGTCCGCAAGGTCAGGGAGATGGGCCGGGCGCAAAAGGGTTAGACCCAAAGCCTGCTGTACATGCAGACCTTCCTCTCTCTGATTACCCGGAGGATTATTTATATAATCTGATTTTTTACGGAGGAAAGAGTGTGGGCAAATCTCCCAATATGCCGGACTGGGGTTTAACATTGTCCGAACAAAGCCTGGCCGATGTAATTGCTTATCTCCGCTCCACCTTCAAAGGCTAATTAATGAAAAGGTATTGTGTCCATTTTAAGGAGTAAACGATAGTCAAGAATGGACTGTGGAGAAAAACTATATGTGGCGATTTTTATTGTTGGTTATCTTGCTATTTTTTGTTGGAGTGCCATTGGCCTATGCAGACCATGAGTCTACTAAGGCCGAGTGCCCTCAAATTAGAAAAACACCTCAGGCTCCAGCAAAGTTTTTGAAAATGGTCAACCCTTTGGAGGTTACAGAAAAAAGAATAAAAAAAGGGAAATCACTTTATCAGGTAAAATCATCCCCTCTTCAATGCAAGCATTGTCATGGTGGTAATGGAGACGGAACTGGGCATATGGGGTTGCAAGCCAACCCTCCAGCGCGAAACTTCTCCTGTTCTGAAACCATGCGAAATATCTCCGACGGGCAGATGTTCTGGGCCATCAAAAATGGCATACCTGGAACCTCAATGCCTGCCTACCCGGATCTGGAAAACTGGAAAATCTGGGTACTGATACACTATATTCGCCAGTTCAGTTCGTAATACTTCCCTATATTGTGAATTACGATTATTTGTGAATGGTGAGCTTCTTGTATTTGGAGCGTTTGTTCTCTTCTCGTCCACCCAGTTCCTGTTTGCGTTTTTCCTGATACTCTTCGAAGTTCCCATCAAACCATCTCACCTTACTGTTTCCTTCAAAGACCAGAAGGTGGGTGCAGATCCGGTCGAGAAAAAAACGATCATGGCTTATCACCAGCACGCATCCGCTAAAATCCATAATGGCGTTTTCAAGGTTGCGCAAGGTGGTTACGTCCAGGTCGTTGGTGGGCTCATCAAGGAGCAGGACGTTACCGCCCCTCCTAAGAAGTTTTGCAAGGTGGACCCGGTTGCGCTCACCCCCGGAAAGCTCGCCCACTTTTTTCTGTTGATCCGGACCTTTGAAATTAAACCTCCCGACATAGGCTCTTGATACGACCGTTTTCCCGGCAATTTCAATGTGCTCGGTGCCGCCGGTGATTTCCTCGAACACCGTGTTGTCAGGGCCCAGGTCATGACGGTGCTGGTCAACGTAAGACAGTTCTACGGTGGAACCAAGTTTGAGGGCTCCCGAATCAGGCTGTTCCTCTCCGGCGATCATGCGGAACAAGGTGGTTTTACCAGCGCCGTTAGGCCCGATCAGTCCGACAACTGCTCCGCGTGGTACCGAGAAAGTCAGGTCTTTGATGATGGGGTCATCCTTTTGGTAGCCTTTACTGAGCGTATCGACCTCGATGACTTGTTCGCCGAGTTGCGGGCCGGGAGCGATCTGGATTTCCAAAGTGTTGTCTTCCATATCCACTTTGCGTGCGGAAAGTTTTTCGTATTCATTGATCCGCCCTTTATTGTGTTTGCGTCGTGCTCCGGGTGTTTCTCTCAACCATTGCAGCTCTTTTTCCAAACGTTTCTGCAGTGTCGAAGCCGACTTTTCACGACGCCTCAAGATTTCAGCCTTTTGTTCCAGCCAGGAACTGTAATTGCCTTCAAACGGTCTGCCTTTTCCACTTTCCAGTTCGAGAATCCACTTGGTGATATTGTCGAGAAAGTATCGGTCGTGTGTGGAAACGATGACGTTGCCGGGATAATTGGCGAGGGTATCTTCCAGCCATTGCACGGTCTCAGCGTCCAGATGGTTGGTGGGTTCATCAAGAAGGATCATGTCCGGTTTTTGCAGGAGAAGTTTGCAAAGGGCAACCCGGCGGGCTTCACCTCCGGACAAGGTACCGGCTTTCTGGTCATCGGCGGGAAGCACGAGGGCGTCCATCGCCACCTCTACCTGCCGGTCCAGTTCCCAGCCATCGACGGCGTCAATCTGGTCCTGAAGCCGGCCCATTTTTTCCATAGCCTTTTCCATCTCATCATCCGACATGGGTTCGGCCATTTTTGCGCTGACTTCGTTGAATTCTTCGATCATTTTTTTGATTTCGCCAAAAGCCTGCTCGACATTTTCACGGACCGTTTTATCATTGTCCAGAACCGGTTCTTGAGGCAGAAACCCTATGGTGGTTCCCTTTAAAGGCTGGGCACGTCCTTCAAAATCCTGGTCTTCTCCAGCCATGATTTTAAGGATAGTGGATTTGCCCGATCCGTTTTCTCCGACGATTCCTATTTTTGCGCCATGATAAAAACTGAGGTTGATACCGTTTAGAACCTCGTTGCGTCCGTAACGTTTTATCAGGTCCTGCATTGTAAAAATATATTCTCCTGCCATAACACTTCTTCTCCACTAGGCGTGCCTCTGCGGGGCATGATTTTTGATGTTGTAGATACCGCGTCCTGCTAAGGGACTAGATTGCTACCAGCTTCTCTCGATAGAGAGTTATTTAATACCACAAAATCGTGTTCATTGTTGAAGATCAATTTGAATCCCGTTTTTTCCGCAATCCACTCAAAGGTCTGGGAGCAGTAAAAAATAATATGGGTTGGGTCGCGTTTATAATACCAGTCTGAAAAAGCGTTTTCTTCATTTGGGTAAAACCTGGTCATGATTGCGAGATATCCCCCAGGTTTCACTTTGCTGGATACACGCTCTAATTCTTCAGCGGGATTTCTAAGATGCTCAAAGGTTTCTGTGGAGATGACAAGATCGTAAAATGAATCCAGACATGTATCCGGGAAAAAGTTTGGATCGTATCCAGTTGTATGAATCCCTTCTTTCTCCAGCAGGGTTTTCAATACCGGTTCATAACCGCAGCCATAATCCAGCGCTGATTGAATGTCATAGTCTTTAAGGATATTAATCTTATTCTGAAACATTTGTACATAGCCATCATTGTCAATACTGTTTTCATGTTGTAAATACCGTTTAACCTCTTCTTCCCTGGGAATGTGAAAGCCTTCAGGCACAAATATAGCCCGACACACTGAACAGAGCCAGTATTCACGGTTTTCTCCGCTGATGAGGAAATGGGCTGAAGAATTACATAGTGGGCATTTCATAAATCTTTCAAGTACCGTCTGGAATTTTGCTTGATTCTTACCATCTGCTCAATGATAATCATCGAATCTAGGGTAAAAACCGGTTTTTAATCTGTTTCAATAATATTGGAGAAGTTTTTCGAATGGTTTCTTTTGTTAATGGTAACGGGCTTCGACCCGGTTATGTAATTAAAGTTAAGGGTGATTTGTATCGAGTCATGACGGCCGACCATCGAACCCCTGGAAAAGGAAAAGCCTGCATGCAGGCCAAGCTTAGAAAACTAAAAGATGGAACGCAAACAGAAATTAAGTTTCGTGCTGATGAAGCGGTTGAACGGGCCGAAATGGAGCAGGTGGAGATGGAATATCTTTACGATGACCCTGCGGGGTTATGTTTTATGAATTGTGAAACTTACGAGCAGACATTTCTGGAAGAAAAAGTTATCGGTGATGATAAAGCGTTTCTTTTACCGAATGCCAAGGTGATCATTGAGTTTTGTGATGACAGCCCTGTTGGTGTCAGTTTCCCTGAGGCTGTTGAACTTAAAGTAACCGATACAGAACCTCCTTTGAAAGGAGCTACCGCTTCCGGGTCTGGGAAACCCGCGACCCTCGAAACAGGATTGGTTGTGACCGTGCCGCAGTTTATCCAAATAGGTGAGGTGGTTCGTGTATCGACCACATCAAGAGAGTATCTTGAGCGAGCGAAAAAATAAAGCTCTTCGTTGTAGAGCTGACAACTCGTTGTAAACCGGTTATTATTCTTCCTGGTAATTTTCAAAGAGCAATAATATTTGACTTAAACCGGGGATTTAATTAAAGTAAATTGTTGATTTAATTAGAAGAAAGTAAACTTATCCCTTTTGGCGTCCTGCCTTTGGGCCTCACTTTATCCACTAAGAGGTTCCGTGTGCAAAATGTAATTTCTGAAAATCCATTAAGTGTTGTTGAGTTGGTCATGCAATCGAGTTTAATGGCCAAAGGTGTTTTGTTTTTACTCCTGGTTTTTTCCATAGTGTCCTGGGCGATTATCTTTAACAAGTTCAGTACATATCGCAGGGCAAAAAATGAAGATACTCAATTTCTTGAGACCTTTTCCAAAACCGAGAACCTGACCCATATTTATAACTTTTCAAAAGAACTGCGAACGAGCCCTTTGGCCAGGGTATTCCTGACCGGTTATCGGGAGCTCTATGTTTTTCAGGAGATGGCAAAGGAGGAACGCAAAAAGCGTGGCGAACCTCCACCTGCAGGCGGAGAACTGGTGACCCAGAGAGACTTGAAAGGCATTGGCCTTGCTCTCAATAAAGCCATCAATCGAGAAGTGGGAAGGCTGTCGCACAGGTTGGATTTCCTGGCAACAACCGGCAGCACAACTCCCTTTATAGGCTTGTTTGGGACTGTTTGGGGAATCATGCATTCTTTCAGATCTATAGGTTTACAGGGAACAGCCAGTATTGGGGGAGTGGCCCCTGGAATTGCGGAAGCACTTATAGCCACCGCCGCAGGATTGGTTGCGGCAATTCCTGCTGTTATCTTTTTTAATTACTTCAATAACAAAATTGTACTTTTTACGTCCGTTATGGATGATTTTTCGCAGGACTTTGTTTATATGGCGGAAAAAAACTTTGTGCGGGAACCGATTGAAGAAAATTCTTTTGACCTTTCGTGAATGGTTGTTCCAGTTTCTGAAATAAGTTTATGTTAAAGCAAAGAAGACCATTTCTGGCAGAGATAAACGTGACTCCCTTTGTGGATGTTATGCTGGTTTTGCTTGTGATTTTTATGATCACAGCGCCACTCATGCAACACGGTATGGAAGTCCAGCTTCCTAAGGAATCAATCGCTCCTATGACCATTAAAGAAATTCCCACCATTACTTTAAAGAGCAGTAAAAAAATATTCTGGAAGCAGGAAGAGTTGACAAACCTTATGGGGTTAACCCGTAAGGTGGAGCAGTATATTAAAGCTGATAAAGACGGCGGGGTTTATTTGAGAGCAGATAAAACACTGGACTATGGTTTTGTCATGCACGTCTTATCCACCGTTAAGCAGGCCGGAGTGCAGAATATTGGCATGGTGACAGAACCTTCGACATCATGAGAGTTCAGTTTTTCCAGTCTTTTGATTTTAACCAGATGCTTGTTTTTTCTGTTTTTGGGCATCTGCTTCTTTTAACAATTGTGTTGTTTCTTCCCAAACCCGGTATTCAGGATAAACCGATAGTTCCTGCTTTTATGGTGAATCTGGTCAGCGAACCGACAGGCTTTAAAACAGCCGCGGCTAAAACTTCTAAGCGTCCAGTAAAAGCCAGAAAACCCAAGGCAAAAACAACAGCCAGTAAAAAACCAGCGGCAAAGAAAAAAACGGCTATAAAGAGAGAACCTGTTGCAAAAAAAAATACCGTTTCCAAACCTACTAAAATTCCTGCAATCAAAACCCCTCGATCCAAGGGAATTCTGGAGGAGTTGGGCAAGCTGGAATCAAAGATGGTAATACCACCAACCAAAAATATGATTGAAGAGCTTGACCAGTT